>NZ_REBN01000194.1 GCF_007692705.1 Mongoliibacter sp. | reverse complement strand
GGTAAAACCGGCAGTGAGCATTACACATGACCAGCAGGAAGACCTCAATGTAAATGCCCTTTCAGGAAAATCAATCAACGCGATCAGGACTTTTCCTGGCGTGGGAACATTGGTATGGGGTGGCAGAACACTTGATGGTAACAGCTTGGACTGGAGGTACATCAATGTAAGACGTACCATGATCATGCTGGAACAATCCATCAAATTGGCTTTGAGGGCTTATGTTTTTGAACCTAACGATGCCAATACATGGGTAACTGTGAAAAGTCTTATCTCCAATTTCCTTGTTGAAAAATGGAAGCAGGGTGCACTTGCAGGGTCTTCTCCTGAAGATGCCTTCGAAGTACAGATAGGATTGGGAACCACCATGACATCACTCGATGTGCTGGAAGGTAAAATGTTGATCACTGTGAAACTTGCCATCGTCAGACCAGCTGAATTCATTGTGGTGTCTTTCGAGCAGCAAATGCAGAAATCTTAATCTTTCTATTTCAATTTAAAAATTCTAAAACACTAAATACAAAATATCATGGCAGGAGAAGCACAAGACAGTAATTGGCCCTTACCCAAGTTTTACTTTTCAGTAGACTGGGGAAGCACAACAGACATTCCTTTTCAGGAAGTCAGTGGCCTTGAGATTGAGGCACAGCCAATCGAATACAGACATGGAAACAGCCCTGTATTTTCTACAATCAACATGCCCGGCATCATTAAAAACAGTCATGTTACCATGAAAAAAGGCGTTTTTGTTAATGACAATGCTTTCTGGGATTGGTACAATCAAATAAAAATGAATACCATCGAAAGGCAGAATGTGGTCATCAAACTTCTGGATGAGTCTGGTTCACCGACCATGACTTGGACATTGAACAATGCCTGGCCTTCCAAAATCAGCTCTACGGACCTGAAGTCGGATGCCAATGAAGTGGCCGTGGAAAGCATAGAAATTTCCCACGAAGGTTTGACGATTACTAACGGATAATTCTAATGGGAGAAAACAGTTTCTTTCAGGATGGCTATGCCCCGCCAACAGCATTTTATTTTCAAGTGAAATTCAAAGGATTTCCTGAAATGGACTGCAGTTTCCAGGAAGTATCCGGTCTGAAGGTTACCGTAAAAGTCACTGAGAAAAGGGAAGGGGGAGAGAATAAGCTTATTCATTACCTCCCTTCTCCTTCACAGTACAGTGATCTGGTACTCAAACGCTGTTTGATCAATAATTCAAGTCTTGGCCAATGGTGCAGAAATGCATTGGAAAACTTCAAGTTCAAACCCTTGGACTTTCAGGTATTCCTTCTCGGACCCAATGGAAAGCCTATGACCTCCTGGACGGTATTTCAAGCCATTCCCTTATCATGGGAATTGTCCGCTTTATCAAGTACCAAAAACGAACTCGCCATTGAGACATTGACCATAAAGTACAAATTCTTCAAAAAAGACAATTAGATGACGCTAATCATTAAGCAGTTGGTGATCCGGGGTGAAGTGATTGAGGACAATGCCAACTATAGTAAAGAGGAGCACCCCAATCAGGAAGCCATCATACAGTTGATAGAGGACACCAAAAGGAAAATTGAAAATGAGTATCACGAAAAGATGCTTGAATTGATAGAGAAATCCTCAACCCGCTGAAAATGGATACTGGAAAATTGACCAAGGTAAAACTGGTCGCGTACAAGAAACCCGATTTCACCGATAAGGTAGGAGATTATGACGTGCTGATCAATCCCGAAAAGTACAGTGATAAATCCGAATTGAAATATTCCACCAATTCTTCACCGGTAGGGAGTTCTGCCGAAACCGTAAAGTTCCGAGGGGCCGGCTCAAATATTTTTAATATGGATTTTTTCTTCGACAGTACCGGAGTGATCACCGACGAACCTGTGGATAGGCAAATCGACAAGTTGAAAGCATTGATTTACTCCTACAACGGCGATATCCATGAACCCAATTATATAAAGATTATCTGGGGCACACAATCCCTATTTGAAGGACGCCTCAAAAGTTGGGACGTTCAGATTATCATGATGGACCTTGATGGAACCCCGATAAGGGCTGAAGTAAAAGCAGCATTTGTCAGGTCTGTATCTGTCAAAAAGAAAGCATTGGAGGAAAGAAGGAATTCTTCTGACCTCACCCATATCCGTATGGTGAAAGCGGGCGATACCCTGCCGGCCATGTGTTTCAAGATATATGGAGAAAGCAGGTATTTCATTCAGGTGGCAGAATATAACGGCTTGGATCATATCCGTTCGATAAGCCCGGGTGATCAGCTTATTTTCCCACCTCTTATTTAATTCCTTATGTCCGAAAACCTGAAGATTAATGATTTGCCTGTGTCTTTTGAAGTTTCCATCAATGGAAAGGTATTGTCGGGTGCAATTGAAATCATTTCCCTGTCCGTAAGCCTTGAAGTGAACAGGATAGCTTCAGCGAACCTTAAAGTTTCGGATGGTGGGGCATTTGGACTGGAGAATGAACCCTTTTCCAACAGTGCTTCTTCCGATTTTATTCCGGGAAACGAAATTGTAATCAGCCTCGGTTACGGAGATGATAGAAAAACAGTTTTTAAGGGAGTCATCCTTGCGCAAAGGATGATTGTCCGCAATAACACCTCATTTTTGCAGGTTTCCTGCAAGGACAAATCATTCAAATTGACCAAATCTAGGTCAAATACGGTGATGGCTGACTCCAAGGACGATGACCTGATCAAAAAACTTGTTTCCAATGCAGGTTTGACCGCGGAAGTTGAAAGTGCGACCAAGTTTGCCTATCCACTTTTTCAATACAATACTTCAGACTGGGACTATATTGTGATCAGGGCTGAAGCCAATAATTTTTTTGTAATCACAGATGAAAATAAAGTCAAAATCAAGGCTTTCGACTTAACTGCCAGTCCAAAATTCAGCATTCAGGCAGATGTTTCTGCCTTGGAAGTGGATTTGGAAATCAACGGAGAAAACACCTATTCGGAATTTAACTTTACCAGTTGGGATCCAAAAAGCCAAAAAACCACAGTGGTCAAAGCCAGTATGGCCGATCCTTCTAAATTCGGAAACCTTACGGCACAGAAAATAGCTAAAGATCTGGCTGTTCCTTCGCTCAATAAATTTACCTCAGCGCCGCTTTCTTCCAGTGAACTGACCGCTTTTTCCAAAAGTTGGATCAGCAAATCTGCGCTGACCAAAATTCAGGGGAAAATTCTTATTCCTGGAACTGCCCAGCTGAAACCGGGTGACCTGGTCGGACTCAAAAGTTTTGGCGAAAGGTTTGAAGGGAACGCGTTTATTTCAAAAATTGAACATGAATACGCAGAGGGAGATTGGAAAACCTCCGTATTTGTAGGACTTCACTCACGATGGCATTCTTCCCTTTCTGATGTAGAGGAGGTAGGAGCTTTGGGACTTTTGCCAGGTATAAAGGGATGTCAAATTGCCAAAGTCAAAAAAATCAATGAAGATCCCGACGGAGATTACAGGGTTTTGATCCAACTTGAAGCTTTTCAAAATAAAAGCAATTCCAATGAACTCTGGGCCAGAATCGCTTTCAATTACGCCTCTCATCAGGCTGGATTTTTTTTCTTTCCCGAAATAGGGGATGAGGTATTGGTTAGCTTTATCAATGGCGATCCGAGGTTTCCAGTCATCACCGGCAGCGTTTACAGTTCTAAACAAAACCCAAAGTTCAAAACAGATGCAGAGAATACTACCAAAGCCATCCACACCAAATCAGGACTGGCCATAATCTTTAATGACAAAGACAAAATATTCACCATTAAAACTCCTGGTGGAAATACTGTCATCTTGGATGACAAGAAAAAACAACTCTCAATGCAAGATATGAATTCAAATGAGGCCATACTCAGTAAAGATGGGATCAAGTTTTCCAGTCCCAAGGACATCACTTTGGATGCAAAAGGTAAAATCAGCCTCAAAGCAGTTTCAGGTATTGAGTTGACAGCATCGGGTGGAGACCTCAAGGGAAAGGGATTGAATGTGGCCCTGGAGGCTCAGGTTGCCATGAAGGCTGCAGGAAATGCCTCAGCAGAATTTTCAGCTGCGGGACAGACCGTAGTGAAAGGTGCAATGGTCATGATAAATTAATTGAATTATGCCGCTAGCCGCAAGATTGACAGATATGCATACATGCCCCATGTTGACTCCGGGGCTGCCACCGATTCCCCATGTAGGAGGTCCTGTGATAGGGCCAGGTGTGCCGACCGTCTTGATAGGAAAACTTCCAGCAGCAGTAATGGGGGACTCCTGTGTTTGCGTGGGACCACCAGACTCTATCATTAAAGGTTCTGCTACGGTGATGATTGGTGGAAAGCCGGCTGCCAGAATGGGAGATACCACAGCCCATGGCGGTTCAATTGTATTGGGATGTCCCACAGTAATGATAGGAGGTTGATATGGATGAATCTTCAAACAACTTTCTGGGAAAAGGCTGGTCATTTCCCCCTTCCTTTGATATCGATTCCAGAATGGTGGAAATGGCTTCTGCTGAAACTGATATTGAGCAAAGTATCCGGATAATCTTGGGCACCATTCCAACCGAAAGGGTAATGGAACCAAAATTCGGATGTGATGTGCTCAGTTTTGTGTTTGAAACCTCTGACCCAACCTACATGACCTTGCTGAGGGATACCATTTATGATGCCTTACTTTATTTTGAACCTAGGATAAAAGTAGAAGAAATCAGATTTGGAAAGGAAAAACTCCAGAAAGGGATCCTCCTGATCAATGTCAATTATACCGTGATTATCACCAATTCAAGAAGCAATATGGTTTTCCCATTTTATATAAATGAAGGAACGAACCTTTGAAAAATGCCCCGAACTGAGCAACTATGAAAAATGGAATTACCCAGTCAGAAAGAATGATCCAGGCACTGGAACCGCATTATGTGGTTCCGGATGAAAGATCTTTGTTGGAACTGGTTCAATTCACACTTTCATACGCGCAGTCGGTCTCATATTATGATTTCCACAATAAGCCCTTGGGTAACTGGAAACCTTTTTTGCTAAATGACCCCATCTTTATTACCGGGATGATAGCTTCCACTTCAATGGAAAGCTACAAGATAAGACAGGACGACCTTGCCTCCAAAGCAGAAAACTCCCCAAAAGGGATCAAAAATTTTAGAGGAGGAATGGCTGTTAACTTGCTTTCCATGATCAAGAACATTTACAAATGGGAAGATCTATTCAAGGACTGTAATTATGAGGGCCCATTGCTCAATGAAATCATCAACAGCAGGAGATTTTTAGAGCCTTTTATTCAAAGTGTATTTCCTTACCAGAATCGGTATAAGTCATTTGAATTTCAGCATATCCAAGCAGTTGAATCCAGTAAGGATAATCTACCCAATATTGCAGAAGCTTTTAAGGCTTCTTATAAGAACCTGGTCTTTATCGTGGATCAGGCGCACAAAAGCTTTGATGATATGATGGCTATGGAGTCAGGCAAACATCAACCCCATATCGGGCTCCTGATGTCAGCTTTGAAGCTTTTTGTGGAAATACAGAAGGACCTCAATGAGCTGACAGGGAAACATCTGGATTTTTACTACCGTCGTATCCTGAATCAGGTGGCTCCTTTACAGGGCACGATTAGTCTGTTGGTGGGTTTTATTCCCAAGCCTGGAAAATCTTTATTGCCTGAAAATTCAGGTTTCACGCTGGAGTTTCCTTCAAAAAAAGCGATTCCTTTCCAAAACCTGTTTCATTCTGAGTTGACTCAGGCAAAAATCTCAGCACTTAAATCTTTATACATAAGTGATTACTTCCCCTTCTCCACAGGGTATAGAAGTGACCGTCTGGCACTCAACTGGATCTATGATACCGACTTATACCAGGGCGTTGGCAAACATGAAGTTTCCTTTCAGGGTGATTCCAAGATGGATTTTCCAGCGGTAATGGGAGAAAACCAAAGCCTCAAAGGTTTGAACCGCCGTACAATGAAAACCAGTCAGCTTGGATTTATCATCAGTTCACCTGTTTTGTTGTTGGAAAAGGGTGATGCGCGCATAGAACTTGCCTTTGAAATGAGTGATTCCTCTTTCAAAAATTTCAAATACCTCATCGCTGAACTGCTTATTCAAAAAAAGAAGTCCAGCGGAGAGTCAGTAGCCATCCAAACCAATGAATTTAGGGATTTTGCTCATCTCTTACTCAATGAAGCCTTTTCGGTAGATATATCAGGCAAAAATGGATGGCAGCGACTGGATTTTCTTGCCATTAGCTTTTTGGATGGCCAAAACAAGCTTGTGTTCAAACTTGAGCCTGAGGGCGTAGCAGAAATGCCTATTCCTTTTGAGTCGGAAACCCATGATGGGAATTTGGATACGGAATGGCCTTGTATCCGGTTCATGATGAATGCCTATTCCAATTATCCGCCTTATAGGCTGTTGAGAGTGCTTGAAATCATAGAAATAGAAATTCTTACCCACTCAAAAGGTGTAAGTACAGGATTTGAATGCAGTAACCAAATAGGAAAACTCGATACAAGTAATCCTTTTCTTCCCTTTGGTTCCCAGCCTACAAAGGACTCGTATTTCAATATCAAGAATCCTTTGGTTTTGAACAAATACCTGTCCTCTTTATCCATAAAGTTAGACTGGGTGGGGCTGCCTGAAGAAGCAACTGGGTTTAAAGAGCTGTACAAAGCATATCCAAATGAGATTGACAATCACAGCTTTAAAGGTTTGATGTCACTTAAGTCGGATAATTACAAATCCAAACAGGCAAACCATGCTGTCGCACAGGAGGTACAGTTATTTGAGACCATTCAGAAATCGGGTGAAATCTACCTCCAAAAACGCAAAGAGCTCAAGCTTAACCTAGATTTTGTAGATATCAACATGTTGCAGGATCCTGTGAAAAATGTGCTAAGGAATGAAGAAAACGCTTTTCTCTCTCTCAAACTTTCAGAACCTTCACCATTTGCATTTGGACATGAGCATTATACCCAACTGTATGCAGACCTTTCTTTCTATAACAGTAGGTTCCCTAAAAGACAGAAGAACCTACCTGGGAAACCTTACACCCCTCAGATTGAAAAAATCACCTGCAACTACCAAAACCAAACCAAGGAAAACCTGATCAGAAAAGGAAGTGATAATGCCGAGACTATTAAAGTCTTCCATCTCTATCCTTTCGGGCATGAGTGTGTTTATCCCAACCCGGGATTGACTTCAACTTATATGTTACCCCAGCTTGAGGGAAATGGAAGCTTGATCGTAGGCCTGTCTGATATAACACAAAATCAGGTGGTCAATTTGGGGTTTAAACTCTATCCGGCCTACTTTATTCATACCATTACGCATCCTCCAATAATCAGATGGGAATATATGGAAAAGAACCAGTGGCTTCCCCTTGGGAATTTGCTGATGGAGGATTCCACATTTGGCATGCTTCAATCAGGAATTGTGAAGTTTAAGCTCCCTGAAAATCCTGACCTGAACCATACACGCCTTCCTGAAAACCAGTTCTGGATAAGGATATCTTATGCGGGCAACCAAGAAATCAACAGCAGGCTGATATCAATCTTTACTAATGCCGCCTGGATTAGCCAGGTGCATGACAGCGCAGTGCCGGCAGTGGACCCTAAAGAACTTAATGAGAACCTCGTAGTGCTTGCAGATGGAAACCTACCCCTGAATGAAGTGATCGGTCCTTACCAAGTCAATGTACCCTCATTACCTAAATCCGAAAAACAGGACAACATACGCATCAGCGAGACCCTGCGTCATAGAAGCAGGGCAGTAAGTACCTGGGATATGGAAAGGTTGGTTTTGGAGCGATTTCCCCAAATCGGAAGGGTAATGGTATATGGAAGAAGTGATTTTCCGCAGCATCTGGTGAAAAATAGTAATATTCAGGTGGTGGTAATACCAGCCGCATCTTTGAGTGATTCCTTCCAGTCCGAAGGCTTCCGGGCACCTTTTGAGTTATTGCAGGAAATCAAATCTTTCCTCAGGCAATCAGTATCCCCCTTTTCAAGGGTGGAGGTTTGTAACCCGGTCTTTGAAAAGCTCAAAGTCCGCGGTTTTGTGAAATTCAGAAACATCCAACAATCAGGATACTACAGGGATATCTTGGAAAAGGAACTGATCGCTTACCTATCTCCAAATCCATTATATTTTGAGAACGGGAAAGGTTTTATCAGATCCATTTATAAAGCCGAAATACAAAATTTCATAGAATCCAGACCTTATGTGGATTTTATAACAGGATTCTCAGTCATACAGATTGTCGAAGTCCAAGGAAATTACAAGATTATCGATACTGCCAACCCCGATTTTCAAGTGGAAATGTTGAGGACAGTAAGTCCTTATGCCATCCTTACCTCAGCAGAATCACACCAGCTTGAAATCAATAATGAGTCACAGATGACAGATCCGACACTGTCCAGCATAGGGGACCTCTCAATTGAATCGGATTTTATTGTCGACAAAAACTAAAATATTCTCTGGTAGAACGGATACATGAAAGAATTAAATGAAAATACCCTGATCATCAATGACAGGGAACAGCTTAAGAAATACTTTAGAAGTGGTATGCTCCCCACTGAAAGGCATTTTGCCATACTGATTGACTCCATGTTCAATAAAGTGGATGACGGAATCAATAAAGACAACAAAGACGGGTTGATGATATTTCCTGCAGGTGATGAGGAGATTCTATTGAGTTTTTACGATTCACTGAAAGATAAAAAGGCAAGTTGGATACTTGTAAATGGTCAGGGAGAAACCAAAGGGATAATTTTGAAACAAAAGGGTGAAAAAGATCCGACCATTTTCTTTCAAGAAGGAGGCTTTGTAGGGATAGGTACAGATAAACCCAGCCAGAAACTTGAGGTAGCGGGTTTGATTGCCTCCCAGGGTAGGGAAGGGGTATATAAAAAAGGAAAGATACTCGCAGACGGTAAATGGCACGATGTCCTGACAGAGCTCAATGGTTGTCAAGGTTTTGAAGTGATGGCACATGCCGGAAGGAAGGAAAAAGGCAAATATGCCCTTTTACATGCCACAGCGCTGAGTACCTATGGCAATTCCAAAGCTAAGATTTCAAAAACCTGTGCCCACTATGGATTTTGGTGGAATAGAATCAGCTGTCGTTGGATTGGTGAAACAAAAAATTACCGGCTTCAACTCAAAACCAGAAGTAATTATGGCAAGGATGCTGTGATTACATTCCGAATTGCAAAATTATGGGATGACAGTTTTCTGGAGGAATAATAATAAAAATGAAGAAAAAAGGCCCAATATATAAAGAACAGGCACTTAAGCACAGCCAAGACTTCAAGCTCCTAATGGAGCAGGGAATCCGGCATGTACAGGGATTCAGTGGAGATCGCTGGACGGATTATAATTTACATGATCCGGGCGTCACCATTTTGGAACAGTTCTGTTATGGCCTTACAGACCTGGGTTATAAAACCGCTTTTCCAATTGAGGACCTCCTGATTGAAAAATCAGATGGGAAGATCAATTGGGATAAAAATGCTTTTTTCTCGCCATCACTGGTTTTCAGTTCCCACCCGATTACCGTATCCGATTTCAGAAAATTGTTGATTGATAGTTTTCCAGAGATTCAAAACTGTTGGCTCAGCCAAGTCTCTCCAACCGGGATGGAAGAGGGTGTAAATGGAGTATATGGTATAGAGATTTTACCCGCACTGGCATTTCAGAAAGACCTTAAGAAAAAGCCTGAACTTGCACGCACATTTTTGGACAGCTTACAACAATTCCTCAACAGCAACAGGAACCTTTGTGAGGATTTTGATCCTCCAAAATTATTGTCCCCCAAGTCTATTTTTATCAAGGCAAGTGTAGAGGTTTTACCCGAAACTGATCCGGATAGAATAATGGCCGAAATCATTTTCGCATTGGAGGTTTTCCTGTATCACCCTGTTGCATATTCCAATTTGGATGAGCTTAGGAATTCAGGCCACAGGATAGAAGATATTTTTTCAGGTCCAAAACTCACCCGGGGATTTATATTGGACACCCAACTTAAAGAGCGGAGCAATGTCCTGAATATAGAGCAATTTCAGGGATTAATTTCGAAAATTTCGGGAGTTAAAAAATGTCATGACCTGGCTTTGGATATAGAAGGGAAAGAAAAAAACATCATCATTCCTGAAGGATTTTATGCCTCGATCAATACTGATTCAAAAGATCCCTCCAGTGTGTATTACAAAATCAGCATTGTTGTCAACCGAAACAGGCAAAGACTGAATTCTTCCAGAGTAGCAGACCTTTTGCTGGAACTTTGGAGTAAAAATTTCAGGGTTTACCAAGAAGACTTGTTTAAAAATAGTTTTTGGAAATCATCCATCAAAGGAAGATACCGGAACCCGGAAAAATATGTATCCATTCAATACCATTTTCCAAAAATCTACGGATTGGGTAGAGAAGGTCTTTCCCAGCATGAAGCGCCTGAAAGACACGCAAAAGTACGGCAGTTGAAAGGTTACCTCATGTTAATGGAAAAGCATCTAGCCAATTACCTGGCACAGCTTTCAAGAGTTCCTGATTTTTTTGATCATGATATTCAGCAGGAAGGACAGACTTACTTTTCCCAGGACTTCGAGACCCAAGTTGGAAAAGATGAAATCGAGATCAAAGAGAACCTTATGCCGGGTTTTGACAATGAAGGAGTCAACCCACAGACCGGTGAATCAAGGATTGACTGGTTGAAGCGGAAAAACAGGATTCTGGATCATCTCCTGGCAAGATTTGGAGAGCGGGTTCATGACCTTCCTTTTCAGCTTTCACTTAAAATGAATATTTCTGGAACACAGGAAGAAATGCTGGCCTTTCAGTTATTACAAAAATCCAGATTCCTTCGGATGGTTCCTGAGCTCAATTATGCAAAGCATAGGGCTCGCTTCAACTTGGTTGATCAGGGGGATATCAGGTCTACTGTTGAAGTTTTATTATATACTCTTCTGGGAATTCCATTTAAAAATGATTCTTTATTGCCTGATTTTTTGCCCAAAAATGTCACCCTTGACGACGGTAAGGTCAGTACAGGCTATTTAAAGTCCCAGATTTCTTACACTGAACTGAAGGAAAAATACCGACCGCTGTACAAAAGTGAAAGGAATTTCCCTCGTCTTGAGAACCCTGGAAAACCCCAGTTCTCTTTTGGAAAGATTGGCATCAAAGACCTGTTTGCCAGAACTCTCAATCCCGATTGCTATTGGATATCCAAAAAATTCACCTTTAAGGGTTCCATTGAAGTGCTGTTTCAGAAATCCACTTCTAATTGGGTAGGCATTTGGGAAGGAAGAAATGAGGATGAAGCTGTCGAGACCATTGCCAATGCCATACAATATTTCAGGGAAATGAATCAGCGCTCTGAAGGGATGTATTTTGTGGATCATATCGCTTTAAGGTCTCTTTTGGAGGCGTCCGGCTTTGGATTTGTCCTTATGGAGCAAGACGGGGAACCCACTTTCAAATCACCCTGGTACCCCACGGTGGCAAAAAGGAAAGAGCAATTGGAATTGTTCTATTTGGCGGCAAAAGATAGAAAAGCATACAGAAGGCAGGGGAATATATTTTCTCTGCATGATGGGCAGGGTAAACTGTTGGGTACTTATCAAAGTGATGGATCAGTTGATTTGGAGGCTGTTTTTGAGTCAACTTCCAATTTTGCAGCGATGATGTCTGGAGATCAAGGATTAGCTGGGTTTCTGTCATTAAAAGATGTGGAGGATCTCAGGTTTATGGGTACGCTTCACAACGAAAAAATAGTAGGGCAACGCGCGCTTGTGTTATTGCAAAAAAGAGATGACGGGACGGAAATCAAGGAGAACTTTTTCGATTTAAAAGCATCTCTTATCCTACCTGACTGGCCAGCACGTTTTCAGGAAAACCACTTCAAGTATTTTGTTGAAAACGAAGTAAGGGAAAGAATTCCGGCCCATGTAAAAGTCGGGATACACTGGCTGGACCTCAGGGAATTTGAGGCCTTTGAAAACATTTATCTCAAATGGAGGGGAGAGTTGAATAACAATCCTGATAAAGTAAAAAGCAAGTTTGCCTTACAACTGTACACTTTCTTATCGAAGTTGAAGGGAGTGGAAAATGAATAGTGTTACTTCCCATGCCATCGAAGACTTGATGTTTTCCTTTCTTTATCCGAACAGGAGACAGGCTTCCCGCTGCAATTCAAAACTCCAACAGTTGATACAGTTTGATGTCATTCCTGAATTGGAAAAAACCTTCGATCAATTGGGGCTTAAAGGAATTGAACTTGAGCTGGACCAATTGGAAATAGACCTTGGAATGCTGCAGGAAGAAGATATTTCTATAGGACTGGGGAGAAAAATCAGTCCCTTACTGAGCAAGGCTTTATTGGATGCCATTTGGGAAAAGATGTATCTCGGAAAAGAGGGTTCTCTTCAAAATGCGTCGGTAATGGACCTGTATCTCTTGGCTTTACAGCAGTATTTTTTAAAAGGATTTCTACCTGTTTGGCTTAAGTCAGACTTTGATGTTTACAGCCTTTTGGAGTTTGTGTTTTCCATGAATCCTGCTCCATTAAAAAGAATGCTTGAAACTGTCATACAACAAAGCGAATCGGCTAGAAAACGAATTGCCTTTTTGGGTACAGGTTATTTTGATCAGATTATCAGGGTGCTGGCCGCTGCTGATGCAGAATGGATGATAGGTTATAGGAATACCTATCTAGAGCTACATAAGTCCAAAAACCGATTGCCTGGACCGGAAGAAAGCCTCAGGAAATCCCTTAACCTTTTTATTTTAACTTACCTTTCAGGAAAGTCAGGCCCGAAATTTAACCGTCTTGATTTCTCAGAACGTTTTCTGAAATCAATAGCTGCCCACTACAACATGACATTTGAGGTTTTTCTTTCTCAGATCAATGTCATAATCAACAATATTTCAGGCGAAAGTAACCTATTCAGGGAGTTTAAGGAAACCATAAACACGATCAATGAAAAGAACAACCCGGAAGCCGAGTGGGAAGAGGGTCCTTCAGAGCCTACTTTTTTGCAGCTTGTGCAATGGCTGAATGTGGGAGCCACAAATACTGGCTTTCATTCCTATTTGGTAAAATGGAAAGATTCCGGAGTGTTGTTTGAAACCCTTTCGAATCGTTTCCCCGGATTTTGGAAATCCCTTTCCAAAAAGGGACTGCTACACCTGCTTGAACGCCTCTTGGATGGGCAGGATACTCAATGGTCAGCCCTGACCCATAATTACCTGAAATGGTACGCTCAAGCAGCTGCCAAAACCAATGCTGATGATGAAGTTCTGAAAGCTATTTTCAGCCTGACTTCACGCAGTTCTTTACATGTTGAATTGCCTATCCGGAAAACGGATGACTGGTTTATGCTTTTGTCCATTCATGCTTTCACTGAGTTGGATGAGCACTATCAGGTATCAAAAGCCCTTTTGACTTTGGGGGAAAAGGCTGGGCTTGCCAATCTAGGCCAATTGCTCATAAGTGCAAAGTCCAGGGGCAGCAAGAATAAAAATGATATCCAGGTACTAAAGCATGGCAATGATAATCAAGCAGCACTTACTGATCCTAAGTCAGCTCAGAGGAGTGAAAACCCCATATTCCTTAAAAATCAACTTGCTTTACTTGTCTTACAACAATACCTCAGTACGGGTATGCTGAGTAGTTCCAATCGTGAACTGAGCCAATCAGACCTCTTGTGGATAGTAAATAACCTGCTTCAGGGTCATGACGCTACATTATTGGATGCTTTGAGTATTGCCGTTAGGAAAAATGGCAATGCGTTTACGAGGAGGTTTGCAAGTATCACTCATGGAATAGACCAAAAGGAATTCCAAGCTCTTATCCGAAAGTATGGAGCCCAAAAAACGCTGTCTTTATATCAGTTCAATGAAAAGTTGCTCAGCATGTTCGGTGCATACCCCAGGCTGGAGAATATTTTAAATCAAAAATTATGGTCGCTATTGCTGGAAGAGAATTCCTCTGAACAAAGCAAAAGATCCATAGTTCTTGAATACCGCTCTGCTTGGGAGGATGAAGCTTTTCTATCTGGAATTTCCAGGTTAACTGAGCAGAAAGGATTTAGGATAGATGTCTTAAGGACAGTTCAAATCAAGATGCAGTTCAAAAAATATGTACTGCTGTATTTTTCCAGGTTTTCAGCTAATGAGTTCTTGCAGTTTTCCGCTTTCAGAAATCTAGCTCATGCCGTATTGACGGACAGGGCAAATCAGTCCATTTTAAGGCCAATGTTGACAGAAGGGGTAAATCAGATCCTTAAAAAAGGGGCGATTGACTCCAATGAACATACAAGTGTTGCTCGTTATATCAAAGGCATTTCTCTGAATCCGGATCGCTTACTGGAACTGCTTCAGGCAGATAGTGCTCATGTTGAATTCAAATCATTGATTTTTGAAAAGGATAAAGGAAAGGAACTCAAGCAAACAGCTCTTAAAATTGTGGAGCAAGACCTGGTCAGGCTTTTTGCTTTGAGTTCAAAGGTAAATCTTGGTGCCTATGACAAAAAGGATTTACTGGAAAGCTCTCGGAGGATCATTCTTTATGCCAAGCTTGACAAGCTTGCCATTATCCGATTGGTAGAAAAAAAGAAAAAACAATTGCCTGTCTTGCTCATTAGTCTCTTCAGGCATTTGAGCAAAAGTGATTGGCAAAAATTTTCTCTTTGGTTCAGAGAGGATATTGTGCCCGGTATTGGTATTCAAAATCCAGTACAAAAGTCGGGGATAGTAGTCTTAAATCTCAAGGCATTTATTGAATCATTGAACAGTAAGGATGAACTTCTTGCCGATAAGTTTTCTGAAACTTTGGAATATCTTCATGAAAGCCTTTCGAATAGTAGAGCTTTAACTCCTGGGTATGCATCCCTGCTGCCTAATAGTCTGACTGCAATGAAAGGGTTGGAATATTTGATAGGACTTCCTTCTTCTTTCTTCTTCAAGAAATCAGCATTTGCCGCATGGAGAGCATCCATAATGAACAGCATTTTTCAATTCCATGTACTTTTTAGCTCAAATCCATCTATAAAGGCGGAAGTCTTTTGGGAGATTTTCACAGGTACATTGAAGAAAAATAGCCATAAGTTCGGTGGAACTTCAATGGATTGGAGCAGTATCCTGAATTCAAGGCATTTGGATGAAAAAGCCAAAGTTCATTTGAAGAAATTTGTGGTCCAATTCGTGAAAAAACCAATGACAATTTCGGTCAATGGTTTGGAGATTGAACAGCTTTCAGCGGCCATTTCATACCTTAAAGAAGAGGGATATCTGCCATGGTGGTCACCGATTCAACATAAAGCAAAGCTTCTTTTGGCTATGCTGAACCATATTCAGTTCAGTGAAAAAAATGATGCCTTTTTATTGATACTGCTTTTTGAAAAGGGGAAAATCCCAATCTTGTTGCAAGGCCTATCTGAAAATCAGCTCAAAAGAATTTATAAGGTGACAGTTTCATCAAAATACCAAAAGTATTTTTCCAGTTTTATAGAATCTTTGCAGGTCGAGCTGGATAAGAAAAATGCCAATACCGCTGGTTTTTCCAAACTGGAAAATGAAAGTTCATCACCTTTGAGGGGAGAAGGCCACAGCCATTCAAAATCGGGGGAGAAAAAAGATTTGAAGGATATGGAGGCTAAAAACATGTTTTTATCAGGCTCAAGGTCTGAGGTTGAATCATGGGTGAGAAAGAAAGTAAATTTATCCAAGGAAAATGAAGTTCTTTCCACCTGGTTCAAACCCCGTTCAGAGATTATGAATGAACTCAAAACCCTTTTGAATTTAGGCTCATACATGTATTTTGGGAATTTAAATCCCGGCAAGTGGAAAATATGGTTACTGGTCTTTGCTTATGATTATTATATCCAAAAGGCAAATAAAAGTACGGGGTCATTTTTTAACCAATTCCTCCAATACCTTATAAAGAATAAGTCTGAAATCAATTGGAAAACTGTTTTCCAAAGCATGGTCAATGAGAAACGATTTGACGGAAAAGTTTTGGAAGTGTATAAGGCTGAAGTATTGAAAAGTTTCCCCATGCTTACAGAAGCAATAGCCCAGGATCCTGAAAAAGGTGAACTGGTAAAAGTGTCCAATGCTGGTCTTGTCCTCTGCTGGCCATTTTTATCGGTGCTGTTTTCAAGGTTGAAAATCAGCGATAAAGGGCTTATCCCTGAGGAATCACAGTCAAAGGCGGTCTATCTGCTTCAATATATTGTCTATGGCCATACAGAATTTCCTGAATATGAAATGGTGCTGAATAAATTACTGATAGGCATGAAGGTCAGTCAACACCTTGAAAAGACCGAACTTCAGCAGGAAGAGAAAGACATGGCGATAAGCCTTATAAATGGCATGAAAAGCAATTGGGAAAAAATGAAGAAAGCTTCTCCGGATGCGGTTAGGGAAACCTTTTTACAAAGAGAAGGAACCCTTGAATTTGATTCCCTCGGCAATACCCTAAGAATTCCCAAAACAGGAGTTGATGTTTTGCTTGATGGTATTTCGTGGAATATTTCCATGGTAAAATTACCCTGGATGGAAAAATCATTAGAAATTAAATGGCGCTAATATGAATCTGATCCCAAGATTTTCAGCAGTACAAAGCCCAAGGACCAATCTTTACATGGTACTGGTCTGGATTGTAATATGTTGCGCTTCACTGGTAAACCTAAATGAGGCATTTGCCCAGGTACCTTCAAAGATTCCACCTTCAGAAATCATATTGAGTGATTCCATAGATTGGGGAGACAGCAGCAGACATGGATTAATCAATAAAATATTTCAGCCATTGAGGTTTAGAGAGAATCAGCTTCAAAAAGAAAGGATAAGAATGGTATCCCTTATCAGGAGACTTACCGAACAGGGGGATTTGAATATCGATGCCGAGACGGTCAATGCCATTGTCAACGATTTAATAAAATTGACTGATGAGCAAGGAAATACCCAACAAACATCAGAACGCTTACAGGAGGAAATTAACCAAGCACTGACAGAACTTGATTTAAAAGCTCCTAGAGATTTGGTTGACTCGGTCAAAGTTCAGCTTGGAAGTGTACTTCAGGGATTGATGAATGATACCAAAGAAGCTAACCTGGCTCAAAGAAAGACAATGATGGCAAAGCTTTCTGCATTGAAACAGATTCAGTTTTCCTGTGGTTCTGCAGAATTGCCAACTTATGAAAAAGTATCTGGGGATTCCATAATGGTCAGGTATCAGAATTGCCTGAAAGCTGATACACGTATTTTCGGATGGCACCTTTCTGAAATGGGTCAGAGGTACCAGAATTACAACTTCAATTACCTGACAGACCTTATCCTTCATGGCTATCAGTTAGGGGGGGATGGTTTGGAAAACAATCCTGATGTCCTTGAAAGGATGCTAAATGGTGGTATACTGAATAGGCTTCAGAGTTCGGGTAAGCAGGCATCTCTTTCCGTTTATAGCTATTCGGCTCCGAATACGAGTGCCTTCTTAAACCAAAAAATTTCCCAAGATCGGTTTCTTGAAAGGATTAAGGAACTCGTAGCATCATATGAATTACGAGGAGTCAATATAGATTTCTCAACGATTCAACCAAAAGACAGTCGGGCATTTACACAATTTATCCAACGGCTCAAAAATGAATTGGCAGTCATAGGCCCTGATTTGCTATTGACTATTGGCCTACCACCCATTTCAAATACCGAAAATCTGAGTAGCGCAAGTGCATTGGATTATATTTCCTTGAATTCCCTGGTGGATTTTTATATGGTCATGACCCAAAACCTAAATATTACAGGGACCAGAATACCTTTTTCAAGAAGTCCTTTGTATCCGGATACTGCAAACCCAAGGGGATCGATTGAAGGTACTTTCTCGATATATTCCAATGGCAAAGTGCCTATTGATAAACTTGTAATGATGGTCAGCTATCAGGGGATTTCCTGGGACATGCCTGATTTCATTCCGGGAAGTAGGGCTAGTGGATTTGGCTCATTGATCGATTTCAGATCTATTCAGCAAAATATAATTCCCACTGTGGACCAAGAGAGAGGGTCTGTTTTGGGATATGATCCGGAACAGGCCGCATCTTACCTGAATTATGGTGAAATAGGAAACCTCAAGCAGCTATGGTTTGAAGACTCAAGGAGTCTTACTGAAAAATATCAATGGGCTCTTGAAAATAATATTGGAGGTGTTGGGATCTGGGGATTGGGCTTTGATGAGGGTTATACCGAGCTCTGGGATGCTTTGGGAGCAAACCTTATCTATGTCGATTCTGTAGTCTTGGGAACTTCTAAAATTTTGATAAAAGAACCGGATGCAAAACTGAGTTTTTGGAATTACTTAAAGATTTACATGAATGATGTCCAATGGGCAGGTGTAAATGATATTTACTTAGGTGATCCCAATAATTCTAACTTCTGTTATTTTGAGGAATTTCCTGACAAAGAAGGGATTCAGGTACTGAAAACACAAAATCAGATTGAAGATTTCTGGTTATATCCCAAAAGATTTAGAAAATTTAAAGGAACAGAATATCGTTCTTTGGATTCTTACCAACAGTGCATAAGCCTTTTGGGAAGATGGGAACGTTATTCTGAAATCAATGGAAGTCTTGCAGCACTTCTTTTTGCATTGCTGTTTGGGATCGGCCTTACTATTTTTCTGGGAATTAAGAGATTTGGAGATGAGTGGGGGTGGAGGACTATTCTGACACAGGTTTCGATTGGAATTGGATTGTTGGCTTTGATTAACCTGTTTTTCTATATGTTTTTCAGTACACAAATCGGGTTTATTGGAGCGGGAAGCAATGAAGTAACAATGTTGATGATCATGTTTATTTTCACATTGGGTATCTTAACAGGTATGATTGTCAATTATCTGGGGATGTCCAGGAAATATTCAAACAAAAATTTACCGTAGGAAGAGCACAAAGCCTTTTAAAGAGCTAACCTTATTTCTTAAGTAATTTCACATGTACCGTCAGGATACTAAAGTTGTAGGTGAGGTATTTATAGAGGCGAAACTGAACACAGGATTATTGATTTACAGACATATGGAGTACTAGTTATATTTTGGTCAAGTTAAGGTTGGTATTATTACCTTATTCGATCTTTATAATTAATGTCAAGGCTTTACCTCAGCGGTCTGCAAAAACTTTTGAGGTCAATTCTGTTTCCTTTCCTCTTTACAATTAATGAAATAATAAAAAGCAGTTAATTGCATCCTTGATACCTATGCATTTTCTTCCAGTAAAAAGGGAACTGCCCCTTTTAGTCATTGAGAAACAGAATTTACTCATTCCTTATTTTGTAGTACTTACGATTTTGTAAATTAGGGTTACAGTAATAATTTGAATATGAAGATATTTTTTACTCCGATAGATGAGATAGAGGACTTTCTTGCAAGTGAGGAGGGGGAGAATAAACTTTCTGAACTGAAGGAATATTATATCAGGCTTGATAGCATTTTCCAAAAATTATATGACCTACCCGTAAAGCTTACTCCTGAAGCGATGAGGACTTACCTGGATTTCGGTCATCTTGATAAAGAATTACACAGTTTTCTATTGACTTCAGGATTGCTCCCCGTATATGATTGGGAAAATTGGTTGGAAGGAAAAGAGATTATTGATGGAATGAAGAATTCCCCTTCTCTAAATCAGGTAAAGGCTTTCAAGCTTCTTAGTTTGGTTGTAAAGTTGGATATTGGAGAAAAGGGTATATATGATAACTTTTTGGAAAGTGGCCAGATGTTATGGCTTCTGGAGTTTCTGATAGTTCAAAACTCTAAAGCTCCCGTAAAGCCGGAAAGTGCTTAAATATAAGTTATTTATTGAAGTAAGTGCTTTTTGAATACCTGTTTTTTAGTGATCAACCTTTCTTGAACTACCATCAAATCCAATCACTTGGATTTCTTTGCAGTTTTCAGGAATCGGAATCTTTCTGCTTGATTGAGAAAGGTAGCCTGCTCCATAAGGGAATTCCAAAGTCCTACTTTCACCGTTGCGGAAATCAAAGCGTACTTTAAAATCACCCGGTTCCAATTCCAAATGCTTCTGATTTGTCTTTGTCTCTGTGCTTTTAA
>NZ_REBN01000078.1 GCF_007692705.1 Mongoliibacter sp. | reverse complement strand
GAAGACCCATTTTGCTATCACCCATATCCCCCTCAAGTTCACCTTTAGGAACCAGTGCGGCCACAGAGTCGATCACGATAATGTCTATCGCGCCAGAACGGATAAGATGCTCAGCGATTTCAAGGGCCTGCTCTCCATTGTCCGGTTGTGAAATCAGGAGATTCTCTATATCAATGCCCAGTTTTTCAGCATATGACTTGTCAAAAGCATGTTCTGCATCAATAAAAGCAGCTAAGCCACCGGCTTTTTGTGCTTCAGCAATACAGTGCATCGTCAAAGTCGTCTTACCTGAGGACTCAGGACCATAGATTTCTATAACTCTACCCCTTGGGATTCCGCCAATACCCAAGGCCATATCCAGTCCCAAAGATCCTGTCGAAATGGCAGGCACATCCTGTACCTTATTGTCACTTAATTTCATGACAGTACCTTTGCCGTAGGTTTTCTCCAACTTGTCTATTGTCAGTTGAAGAGCTTTGAGTTTTTCAGTATTTGCGCTCATATTTTTGTATTAACAATTCTTTGATTTGAATTTGTGAAATTAATAATAGATAATTGGAGACCCAACACTTCCAAAAAGGATACGTACTTACTTCTTGGCACCAAAAATCAGGCTTCTTCAATATGTTGCTAATATTGGAATAAGATTTGAAAAGCTTTCTGTACAAACCTTAAATTAATGAAAAATACCCTCATAAAGTCAGTAATTGTCGCATTTTTTTCTTTCACCCAAGTAATTCCCGTTTTTGCTCAAAAAAATACAGCATTTACCTCGGGAGAAGAATTGGTGTTCAAGGTGAGTTATGGCTTTTTGGATGCTGCAGAGGCTAAAATGGTGGTCAGTCCGCAGGTTTCTTCCATCAATAATTCACCTACCTACAAGATTGATGTGTATGGAGAGACTTTAGGTGTTTTCAAATTGTTTCGTGTAAACAATAACTGGGGTACTTACCTGGATACTGCTAAAGTAATCCCATATCAATCTTACAGACATATTGAAGAGGGCAAATACAGGAAACATGAACGGGTTATATTCGACCATGAGAATAAAAGTGCGACTGCCAGGCTCTATGATAGAGAAAACAAAAAACTTGTCGATACCAAAGAATATAAGGTGCCTGCCAATGTTCAGGATATCGTCAGTGGATTTTACCTTTTGAGGACTATGGATTTAAAAAAACTTAAAAAGGGAGATTCCATAACTCTGACTGGGTTTTTTGACAAAGAAGTATATAACTTAAAATTAATATATGGAGGTAAAGAGCAGGTCTCTACCAAAGTCGGTACCTTTTCAACCTATGTTTTCTCACCAGTAATTCCCAAAAACAAACTTTTTAGGGGCGAACAACCTGTTACCATTTGGGTGACAGATGATAAAAATAAAATCCCCATTAAGATCAAAGCCAAGCTGATGGTAGGCTCCTTGGACATGGAAGTGAATGAAGTAAAGGGCTTACGTAATAATTAATTCATTATAAGGTAACGTTGATGTAACATTAGGGGCTCAAAGTAAAGTTAATGTTTTTTTTACATGCCTTTCATAGGTCAATCCCTGTTTATGTAAAGGCTTTTTTTAAATTAGCATCGCCTAAGGGCAAATCATAAACCCGCTATTCTCAAATGAGCGATAAACCAAAAGTAAAAATACTGGTAGTCGATGACGAACCGGATATTGTTGATTTGTTATCCTACAACCTCAAAAAAGAAGGTTACGATGTTGAATCCGCAGAAGATGGTGTAAAAGCTGTGAAAATTGCAGCAAAATTCAATCCCGATGTGATACTGCTCGATATCATGATGCCGCATCAGGATGGAGTAGAAACCTGCAGGCAACTGAGAGAATTACCTGAACTGAAGAACACTTTTATTATTTTTTTAACAGCCAGGTCAGAGGAATACTCTGAGGTGGCGGCTTTTGATGTGGGTGCAGATGATTATATCACCAAGCCAATCAAGCCAAGAGCCCTGATGAGCAGAATCGCAGCGTTGTTCAGGAGAGAGTCTAAAAAAGAGCAGGAATTTTCCCAGATTAAAATCAAAGACTTGACAATAGACAGGACAAGCTATACCATAGATAAAAGCGGTAGAACCATCACTTTACCCAAAAAAGAATTTGAACTGTTGTATTTCCTCGCCAAAAATCCTAATATGGTCTTTAGTAGAGATGATTTGTTGCAGAATATTTGGGGAGCAGATGTGTTTGTATTGGCCAGAACGGTGGATGTTCACATTCGTAAAGTGAGAGAGAAAATCGGCGACGACTATATCACTACTGTAAAAGGAGTAGGTTATAAGTTCGAATTGAATTGATTTTATGCTAACTACATCGAGGGGGATTTCATTGGTATTGGCTTTGGCAATCTCTGCCCTCACCGTAGCATTTTTATTTTTGATGGATGATGCCACTGCTACCTTGCTGGTAGTTGCAGGTGGCATTTCATTTTCAGTGGCTTATATTCTTATAAATATTACTCTTGAATTTTTGATATTTAGGGAGATCAGTAATATTTATGGGGTATTGGAAAAAATACAGAAGAAGGATTACACTGCTATAGTAGAAAAATCAACCAGGCTTTCGATCTCACCCCTAAAGAAAATCAACAAAACCATCAATACTTACGCCCTTTCCAAAAATAAGGAGATAGAGGCTTTACAGAAGAATGCTGCATTCCGAAGGGAATTCATTGCAGATATTTCCCACGAACTGAAGACTCCGATTTTTGCCGCCCAAGGATACATTCACACCCTCTTGGATGGTGCTGTTGAAGATAAGTCTGTCAGGCTGAAATTTTTGAAAAGGGCTGCCAAGAGCCTCAATGCCTTGGATAAGCTAGTGCAAGACTTGCTTACCCTCAACCAAATGGAAAGTGGAGTGATCAAATTTCATTTTGAAAAATTTGATGTTGCGGAGCTTATCCATGAGGTGATAGAGGAGTTGGAGCATAAAGCTGCAAAACGGGACATGCTCGTTCGCTTTTATTACGACAAAGAAAAACAATATCAGACACTTGCTGATAAAGATAAGATTTTCAGGGTATGTCAAAACCTTATCTCCAATGCCATCAAGTATAACCATGATGGAGGAGAAGTGGAGGTACACCTTAAGGCCCATAAAGGACAGAAATTAACTGTTGAGGTCAAGGATAATGGAAAAGGAATTCCGCCGGAGGACCTGAAAAGAATTTTTGAGCGCTTTTACCGGGTAGAAAAAAGTCGCTCCAGGGAAAAGGGCGGTACAGGCTTAGGGCTTGCCATAGTCAAGCATATTCTAGAAGGGCATAAAAGCAAAATATCCGTTAGCAGTACTTTGGGTAAGGGTTCTATTTTCAGTTTTGAGCTGCCGATGGAGAAAATAGAATTGGAGAAGGGAGAAGTGAAAAGGGATGAAGGATGAAGTATCAGGAGATATATGCTTCGCGATATAAGATAGATATAAGCCTTCGGCGACATATTGGTCACGTATACATATAAAATTAGCGCTATTAAGAAAGTTTCTAGTAAATTCAGGACGTGACAGATTGACGATCCCTTCAAATCTGTCAATGGTACTTCAGGAGAGTTCTGTTGTTTTTTAGGTTTGAGATGAGAGACAAGAAACAAGAAAAATAGAGAGGTGGCCTGATATCCTAAGAGCCTCGTAATTCGTAATTTTTTTTGAGCTATCATTTTCCTACCTTTGCACCCTCTTTAAAAGAGGCACGGGGAAATACATGAAAAAAATAGACTTTAAAGATCTTATTCTCTTTGAAAACGGGGATTACCTTGTGGTCAACAAACCTCCCTATTTATCGACATTGGACGATAGGCATGAAGCCCAGAATATTCTGGACCTTGCCAAACAATACATCCCTGATGCCCAGGTGTGCCACCGTTTGGATAAGGAAACTTCAGGCTGCTTAGTTATCGCCAAACACCCTGAGGCTTACCGCAACATTGCCATCCAGTTTGAAGACCGTAAGGTTCAAAAGATCTATCATGCCGTGGTGGAAGGGATTCACCAATACGATAAGTTATTGGTAGACCGTAATATCTATGCGAACAACAAAGGGTTCGCCAAAATTACCAAAGAAGGAAAGCCTTCCCAGACAATTCTGAATACATTGAAGACCTACTACAATCACAGTATGATTGAGTGTAGGCCTATCACCGGAAGGCTTCATCAGATCAGGGTGCACCTGGCTTACCTAAAATCTCCTATTTGTGGAGATGAAACATACGGCGGCAAGCCCCTTTATTTGTCTTCTTTAAAGAGACGATTTAACCTTAAAAAAGGCACAGATGAATTGCCCATTATGCAGAGAGTGTCCCTTCATGCCTACGCTATAGCGTTTTTGGGTATAAAAGAGGAGTCCATCCAGGTGGAAGCCCCTTACCCTAAAGACTTTCAGGTATTGGTCAATCAGCTGGAGAAAAACAGCTAACTCGTAGAAAATGTGGGCAATAAATTAGTTTCTTTTGCAATAAAAAGAAATTACTCCTATCTTTGTGTCCCTTTTTGAGGGTGAAGTATATTTAACAAGCTAATAATTAAACAATTACACAGTGGATACATTAAGCTACAAAACCAAATCGGCAAATGCTGCTACTGTAGATAAAAAGTGGGTGGTAGTGGATGCCCAGTCTGCAGTATTAGGTAGGTTTGCAAGTGAGGTTGCCAGAGTCCTGAGGGGTAAGCATAAGCCTTACTTTACACCTCACGTAGACTGCGGAGACAACGTGATTGTCATCAATGCAGACAAGGTAAGATTAACCGGAAGAAAGATGGACGAGAAAGTTTACGTTCGTCATACCGGATACCCAGGTGGTCAGAGAATTTCTACCCCAAGAATCCTGAAGGAAAAATCAGCATCAATTCTTGTGGAGAAAGCTGTCAGAGGTATGTTGCCTAAAAACAGGTTGGGAAGACAGTTGTACAGAAACCTTTTTGTTTACAACGGTCCAGAGCATCCTCATGCAGCTCAGCAACCTAAAGAAGTCAAACTTTAATCTCAGCAGTTTATGGAAATTATCAACACAATCGGTAGAAGAAAGACATCTGTTGCAAGAATCTACATGAAGCCGGGAAACGGTGAGATCACAATCAACAGCAGGACCATTGAGCAATACTTCCCATTTGATCTGCACAGGATCATCGTGAAGCAGCCTTTATCTTTGGTAGGCGTTGACGGTTCTTATGACATCAACATCAACCTTGACGGTGGTGGTATCAAAGGTCAGGCAGAAGCTGCAAGAATGGCTATCGCCAGAGCGCTTTGTGAGTTTGACATTGAGCACAGACCAGCATTGAAAAAAGAAGGATTTCTTACCAGAGACCCAAGAATGGTTGAACGTAAGAAGCCAGGACGTAGAAAAGCAAGAAGGAAATTCCAGTTCTCCAAGCGTTAATCTGGTTTTATTCCAAATTTTATATCGAAACTATATCATTTATTAATGGCACAAATAGAATATAAAGACTTACTGGATGCTGGTGTTCACTTTGGACACTTAACAAGAAAGTGGGATCCGAGAATGGCACCGTATATCTTCATGGAGAAGAACGGTATCCATATCATCGACCTAAACAAAACGCTCGTTTGCCTTGAAGAAGCATCCAATGCAATCAAGCAGATCGTTCGCTCAGGTAAAAAAGTCATGTTCGTTGCAACTAAAAAGCAGGCGAAAGACTTGGTAGCTGACGAAGCAAAAAGACTTAACATGCCTTTCGTAACTGAAAGATGGTTAGGTGGCATGTTGACTAACTTCGCTACTATCCGCAAGTCCTTGAAAAAAATGTCTTCCATCGACAAGATGATGAAGGAAGATGCTTACAAGAACATGGCGAAGAAAGAGCGTTTGATGATCACAAGACAGAGAGAAAAATTGGAAACTGTATTGGGCGGTATTGCCGACCTTACAAGACTTCCTGCAGCTCTTTTTATTGTTGATATCAAAAGAGAACATATTGCAATCGCGGAAGCGAAAAAGCTTGGTATCCCTGTATTCGCTTTGGTAGATACTAACTCCAATCCTGGAGAAGTAGATTTCCCAATCCCTGCCAATGACGATGCATTCAAATCCATCTCTTTATTGGTAAAAGCATTCGGAACAGCTATCGAAGAAGGTCTTTCTGAAAGGAAAAAAGACAAAGAAGAAGCTAAACTTTCTGAAGAGGAAGAAGCTAAGAAAGCTGTGGATGCCGGAACCGAAGAGTAATCCACTTTGAAATATACATTACAAAAGATTGAACATGCGGTTCCGACCTGTGTTCAATTTTTTGTTTTTGCCTGAACTCTGAGGTTTTTATTCAATCATTTTAGGCGAAAATCAACATATATAAAACCTCAAAGGTCTTTGATTTTAAATCAAGGTCTTATGGTTTTCATGAAATAGAAAAAAGTTTAATCTCATAAATTGACTAAAATAATGGCTATTACTGCACAAGAAGTAAACAAATTGAGACAAATGACCGGTGCTGGTATGATGGACTGTAAAAAAGCCCTTACCGAAGCTGAAGGTGACTTTGAAAAAGCTATAGATATCCTTAGAAAAAAAGGACAGAAAGTATCTGCTTCCAGGGCTGACAGAGAAACCAAAGAAGGAACAATCGTTACTCACGTAAGTGAAGATGGTTCTGTGGGGAAACTTTTGTCTTTGACCTGTGAGACTGACTTCGTTTCCAAAAATGATGAGTTTGTGGCTTTTGCGAATATCTTATTGGATCTTGCTGTTGCAAACAATGCTAATTCAGCAGAAGAAGTAAATGCACTTCCTTTCGAAAATATCACTGTAGCTGAGAAAATCGTTGAGATGACTGGTAAAATCGGTGAAAAAATCGAAGTTTCTCACTTCGAAGTAGTGAAAGGTGAAGCTGTAGTTCCTTATATCCACTCTAATGGTAAATTGGGTGTATTGGTTGCGCTAGTGAACGTGAACGGTGCTTCTGTAGAAGATGCCGGAAAAGACGTAGCCATGCAGATTGCTGCAATGAATCCGGTAGCTGTTGACAAAGACGGTGTGGATTCTACAGTAGTTGAAAGAGAAATCGAAGTAGGTAAAGACCAAGCAAGACAAGAAGGCAAGCCTGAAGAAATGCTTGAGAAAATTGCTTTGGGTAAACTGAATAAGTTCTACAAAGAAAATACTTTGTTGAGCCAGGCATTTGTAAAAGACAGCAGCAAAACTATCGCTCAGTATCTTGACAGCGTAAGCAAAGGCATGACTGTAGCTGCGTTCAAAAGAATTTCTATTGGGTAATTTAGATTTTAGATCTTAGAATTTAGATTTTAGATTAAAGCATAGCATAAAAGCTGACTTCAAAAGGGGTCGGCTTTTTTTGTGTCCTAACCTTTGAGGTTTGAAAAACCTCGGAAGGTTTTATCCATAAAATCCAATTTAAAATTTCGAAGATAAAGGAAACAAAGACCTTGCAGGTTTTTAAAACCTGACAGGTCTAACAAATTAATCTCCCAAAACAATGGAAGCTTCTATATCTAGCTTTTGCTAATTTCTGATTCGATAGTACATAGACAAGGTAGTCAGGTGATTATTCCAAATCCAATCATAACCCAAATAAAATTGAACTTGGTCATTGAATTCTTTATTCTGATAACCTATCCTAGCACCAGGCTGAAAATAACTGAAAACCGGTTCATAACTTTTAAAAACCGATGTTGTTGAAATATTATTTATACGATCTGTATTCCTAACAATTATGCGAGTTGTCATTTGGCTTCCATAGAAGAAATTGACGCCTGCCCCGAAGGATAAATTTTGGTTGAACAGGGTGAAATTTTTCTCCAAACCTGTATAAAACCTTAGGCTTTGTTCATACCACCAGGAATCGCATCCTTTAGGTGCATTGCAAGGTATCAGTGCATCAAAACCAAGTTCGTTATTCCAGATCAGTTGGTGTTTATTCCAAACAGGCCTTTTATTGGAAACAAAGAGTCCAGCACCAAAGTCATTTCCTTGTTTGAAATGACCATGACTTACGGTTAAAGCCCTACCTCCTAGGTACCATTGACTGTTGCTTTGTGAGAAGCTTTTAGAAGTCATCACAAGAATTAATAACAAGAGGGTTCCTATAGCTTTCATATCAATTGAATCTAACTATTTGAGGCGCAACAGTAAATCTGACATAATGTTCTTTTCCACTTCTTGGAATAAGGAATTCATGGACAGCGATGGGTCCGATAAATCCATTTCCAAAATCAGCCAAATAGTTCCAATCTAATTCTTCACACCTATTCCAAGATTGTGTGAAAATTAACCGATTAAAGCTTTTTTCAAATTCGACACTCGTGGTATTAGTAATTTCACCCTCTTCATTTACTTCACTGACATTTACTAATTTACTTACACTAGATGTATTTTTCTTATAAGACATTCCAATCTGAACATTACCATTGGTAGGACTGAATGATGTAAGCAAAGCGGGGGCAAAATTCTTTTTAATTGAAAAATCATCTCTAACTATCTTTTTATTATTGACAATTTGATTAGGACTAGAAGTAATACTTGCGGACCATATTGTTATTTTATTATGCCATGGCCATGCTCTAGTATTTCCTGTAAGTTGGAAGTCTGGCATTACATATCTGACTATATCACCAGGAAGTAGATCATCACATTTAACTCCTATTTCATGAGGGTACCTAATTGATGGTTGAGGGTCAGGATTACCTATTTCTCCCGAGTCCCAAGGAGGGAGTTCTGCATCATTTCCATTTAAGTGCATCAATTCATTTTCATCAAAAGATCCAATTACTATTGTAGGATTTTCTTTTGCATAAAAATCATTTACATTTATAACATTTTGATTTATTGAATTCTCATTGTTACTATTTTTTCTTAAGAATAAAAAATCTGAAGAATCATTAATTTTTATAGGAATTCCAGGCGTTTCACCTTCCCATCCTGGATCAGAAGCAAACCCAACATCTTCCATTCCTTGAGTCCACCAAGATACTGTGAGTTCGGTAATAGATTCAATATCAAAATTTTCATAAAGATATGGCGCAAGAATGCCAATATCATTTTCATTGATAAAGTCTATGAGTTCTTGTTCATTAAAGGCTGTTTCTTCAGTTGTTTTTAGATTTTCTGCTTTATTAAAAAATGCACTTACGATAGCTGAATGTTGTCTGGTAAGTGGATTGGTATTTTCAGTAAACAGTTTTTTCATACTGTATTCAATATCGTTTTGATTACCCTCAATCTCAGCAAATTCAAATAACTCTCTCCTTGCTTCAGGATCTTTGAATACTTCCCCCATAAAAAGTGTTAATTCTTTAAGCTTATTTTCATAAGCGATAGGGTCTTGCTCTTTGAGCTTTTCTTTGATTTCGGCTTTGAATTCTTCTTGTCCTGTTTCCTGACAGGAACTAAACCCAATTAAAACTACTATCATAGATAGATAGATAGATAGATAGATAGATAGATAGATACTTTTTCATAAAAGTGTAATTTTTGATTAATAAATTTATTGATCATCAAGGTTAAATAAAATAAAAATTAGTTCCAAATATTTTTTAAATTATAAAATATTGGAAAAATACCATTAAAGCTTCATAAATATTCGATAATCAGCTTTTTTTGGCTAAAAACACTAATATTAATGTGACTAAAGTAAGATTAAAAAATTTCACAACTTTATTGTGACGTGAAAAATAAATATATGTCGTTAAATATACAAATTTATAAAAAATCTGTAAATTTGTCGTAAATAATTAAATTTACGACAATGGTCAATGTTGCTATCAAGAGGGACCTTCTGATAATCAAGGGTCTTATGGAGAGATTTCCATATGGCGCTTCTATTGATGAAATCCTTGGTGCCGAAGGATTGGATCTGGAATTGAGGACCTTACAGCGTCGGTTGAAAAAACTTAAGGAAAACGGTGAAATTTACACCTCAGGTGGTTCAAAGGCTACCAGATATCATCTTTCCTATGACAACCACCTTGTCAGGGAAAAGGAAAGAGAAAGGCTTATCAAAACCAAAAAAGAGGGTATTTCAATTTCCCCTGAGGGAAAAGATATTATAACTTACTTATCTAAACCTGTTTCGGAAAGGAAGAAGGTGGGGTACAATTTGGGATTTCTAAAATCATACAGGCCTAATATAGATGCCTATCTTACATTGGAGGAAATCAACAAGCTGACGATTCTGGGGCAGACGAATAGTCAATATCAGCCTGCCGGTACCCATGCGAGGGAAATACTCAACCGCTTGTTGATTGACCTTTCCTGGAACTCCAGCAGACTAGAAGGCAATACTTATTCCTTGTTGGATACCCAAAGGCTGTTGGAATTGGGTGAGTCGGCTGAAGGCAAATCCCTGGAGGAGACTCAAATGGTCATCAATCACAAAGATGCCATTGAGTTTTTGGTGGAGTTGGGTGAGGAAATTGATATTAAAAAATATATCATTTTGAATCTTCATGCACTATTGGCCGATAACCTAATGCGGGACCCTGATTCAATCGGTAGATTGCGATCTATTCCGGTGGGAATTTACCATTCAGCCTACTCTCCCCTAGCAATTCCTCAATTGATAGCGGAGCAGTTTGATCTAATTTTGGAAAAAGCTAAAGCTATTGAGAATCCCTTTGAACAGGCATTCTTCATGATGGTTCACCTTCCTTATTTGCAGCCATTTGATGATGTCAATAAACGGACTTCGAGGTTGGCCGCCAACATTCCCTTGTTCAAGAGCAACCTCTCTCCGGTTTCTTTTGTGGAAGTTTCAAATGAACTTTACACTCAGGGGATATTAGGAGTATATGAATTGAATCAGATTGATTTGTTGAAAGATATCTTTATGTGGGCCTATGAAAAATCTGCGATCCGCTATGCTGATATCCGGCAGAATGTGAGTGAACCGGATCCTTTCAGAACCAAATATAGAGACGAAATCAAAAAGTTGATCACTGAGATTATTTCATCAAACCTAAGTCCCAAGGAAGGTTCTTTATTGATCAAGTCAAGGGCATCAAATATTCCAATTGAAGATAGGGCCAGGTTTGTTGAGTTTGTGGAAGGGGATTTGCTTTCCATCCATGAAGGAAATTTTGCAAGATTCAGGATTTCCCTTTCTGAATTTAAGATTTGGAAGGAAAGATGGTCTAGGTAAGAGAGCTATTTTTTACAAAGTCCTCAATTTGAGAGTTCAACAAGGATGGATTTTATTCCGTACGTACCCGATAAACTGTAAACCCTCGAGTATTCGCAGGACGCAAGTGTTTTTGATCGGTCTAGACCTGTCAGTCTACCGCAGCGGATTGACAGGTCTCTTTTGTGCTACACTCCCTATACAATAGAAGCTTCTATCTCCAGTTTTTTACTGATCTCTCTCGCAATTCTTCAATCCTTTCTACAATGGTTTTATATTCCTTTTCGGACTTTATCATAACTCAAATATTTTGAATATCCTGTATTTTAGATTTCCAGCCCAATATCCATAAATCAAAATTATTTCTTCATCAGTTCCTCAATTTCCTCCGCTTCTATCGGGATATTCCGCATCAAGTCGAAGTAGCCATTTTCCTGGATTACAATATTGTTTTCCAGACGGATTCCTATACCTTCTTCCTGAATGTAAATTCCAGGTTCCACAGTAAATACCATTCCTGGTGTAATCGGTTCGTGCATAGTACCTACATCATGCACGTCCAAACCCAAATGGTGTGATGTCCCATGCATAAAGTATTTTTTGTAAGCAGGCAATTTGGGATCTTGATTTTTGATATCGGTCTGATCTATCAATCCTAAGCTCACCAGCTCAGCTTGCATAATTAACCCCACTTCTTTGTGGTAATCCTGTATATTGATTCCAGGTCTTAGAATATCCATGGCAGCTCTTTGTACCCGCAGGACAGCATCATAAACAGCTCTTTGCCTTTGTGTAAATCTGCCATTGACAGGAATGGTTCTGGACATATCAGCAGCATAATTGCCATATTCTGCTCCCACATCAAAAAGGATCAATTCTCCATCTTTGCAGACTTCTTTGTTTTCTATGTAATGTAAGACGCAGGCATTGGCGCCAGAAGCGATGATCGGCTCGTAGGCAAATCCCTTACTTCTATTTCGAATAAACTCATGGATATACTCTGCCTCTATTTCGTATTCAGTCACACCTGGCTTGACAAAGGAGAGTATTCTTCTAAACCCCTTTTCTGTGATGTCACAGGCAATCTGCATCTGATCAATCTCTTCCTTTTCCTTAACCGCCCTCAGCTGATGCATCAGAGGTGCCACTCTATGATAATTATGCAGGGGATATCTTTCCCGGCAACTTTTGATAAAGCGTGCATCACGTGTTTCTACGATCACTCCTGCCCTCAGGTGTTCATTGGTGTTGAGGAATACATTTTCACTGAGACTCATTAGCGTGTTAAGGGTCTGCTCGAAATTCTCTACCCATTGGATATTCTCGATACCGGAAGCCTCTAAGGCCTCCTCTTTGGTGTATTTATGCCCTTCCCAAATTGCAATATGCTCATTGGTTTCTCTTAAAAATAGGATTTCCCGCATATTGGGATCAGGATAATCAGGGCAGATGATCAAAATGCTTTCTTCCTGATCTATTCCAGACAGATAAAAAAGGTCATTGTTTTGACGGAATTTCATGGTGCCATCCGCGTTGGTCGGCATGATGTCATTGGAGTGGAAAACTGCAAGGGATTTTTTCGGCAGCTTTTCAGCAAGTTTTTTTCTGTTTTTAATATATAGTGTATTTGGGAGAGGGGTGTATTTCATGATAACTCGGATATTATTGGATACTGGTTGATGTTAGATATTGAAATATAGTAGAAATACTTAGAAATAGATTGAAATATTGGCTTTGAGCTATTTAGGGTTTATCTGATTTATGGATTCTAAATTGATATTGGGTAGATATTTGGATATTGGTTTAGGTGGAAACTGAAGCTTTAGCGAAAGTCCCGAGAGCAAAGTGATTCGGGATACATGGAAATACTTAGAAATAAATTGAAATATTGGGTTGTGTCAATTAAGGGTATTATTGATAAAACCAACATTCTCTTATTTAAACAAAGATAATTTATTCTAGGAAAAAGGAGGTGTTATGTCTTGCGTTTATGGAGATTTGTTGTAATCCCAAAAACACTTTTAATTTTGTATTTGAATCACTTACTCCTCTTGGGTGTTTATGTCAGAGGTTCAATAATGATTCCAGTTGATCGGAAAAAAGTTTGTATGCAGTATAACTTAAAGGAGTTACCTAACGGTATCAGAATAGTTCATCAAGAAATTACCCATACCAGAATGGTGCACTGTGGATTTGTCCTCAATATTGGCAGTAGGGATGAGACGAACGAGCAGGAAGGACTTGCGCATTTTTGGGAACATATGGCCTTCAAAGGTACTCAAAAGCGCAAGGCTTATCATATTATCAATCGCTTGGAATCTTTAGGGGGCGAGCTCAATGCTTACACGACGAAGGAAAAAATCTGCTTTTATTCAAGTACCTTAAAAGAGCATTTCGGTAAATCAGCCGAATTGCTTTGCGACATCACCTTCAATAGTACTTTTCCCAAAAAGCAGATTGAAAAAGAAAGACAGGTGATCTTAGAGGAAATGGCAATGTACAGGGATTCTCCTGATGATTCTATTCAGGATGATTTCGATGAGGTGGTCTTTGAAGGTCATGCCTTAGGAAGGAATATTTTAGGGAGGGAGGAAACCGTAGGCCGTTTCACCCAGCAGGATTTTTTTGATTTCATTTCCAGCAGGCTGGATACCACCCAGGTTGTTTTTTCTGTAGTAGGCAATATTACATTCAAAAAAGTCTTACAGCGGGTCGAGGCTTTCTTATCTAGTATCCCTACCAAAAGAAGCCTTTACGTAAGGAGCAATTTTTCGCTGTATGTTCCCAAAAACAAGGTGGTTGAAAAAGAAATTATGCAATCTCACTGCGCGCTTGGCCAACCTGCTTTTTCCATGCATGACCCAAGAAGGTTTCAGCTCTATCTTCTGAATAATATATTGGGAGGACCAAGTATGAATTCCAGATTGAACTTGGCTCTGCGAGAAAAATACGGGTATGTGTACAGTGTGGAATCCCATTACCAGACCTATTCTGATACAGGTTTCTTTGGTGTTTTTTTCGGTACAGAACCGAATACTCTTAATAGGGCCCGTAAATTGGTTTTAAAGGAAATGGAGAGACTTAGGACGAAAAAGTTGGGCGTGATGCAATTGCATATGGCAAAGGAACAAGCTATAGGTCAAATGGCCATGGCGGAAGAGAATTATGCCGCATTGATGCTGGTTTTTGGGAAAAATATGCTGGACAAAGGGAAAATTGATTCCTTGGATACTATCTTTGAAATCATAAGAAGTACCAGCGCAGAAGAGCTCCAGGAAATTGCCAATGAAGTATATGCGCCAGACCAACTCAGTTTCCTGACATATTTACCAGTTTGATAATGGAATTTATAGCACCAGAATTACTCAAGTATTGTGAGGATCATTCCAGTCAGGAAGATGAGGTATTGGCGCATATTACAAGAGAGACCCAAGCCAAGGTAATGATGCCTCGTATGCTTTCCGGACATCTCCAAGGCAAAACCCTCGAACTTCTTGTGAAAATGCTACGGCCTAAAACGATTTTGGAAATCGGAACTTATACAGGTTACTCGGGGATATGTATGGCCCGTGGTCTGGGGGATGAAGGAAAATTGATCACCTTAGATATAAATGATGAACTCGAAAGCATGGTGAGGGGATTCTTTGATTTGGCCGGGTTGACAAACAAAATTGATTACAGGTTAGGTAATGCCTTAGACCTGATTCCTGAATTGCCTGATACTTTCGATTTTGTGTTTATCGATGCGGATAAAGCCAATTATATCAACTATTATAATTTGGTCGTTGATAGGGTGAATTCTGGTGGCATCATTTTGGCAGACAATGTGTTGTGGTCTGGGAAAGTATTGGTGGAAGAAGGGAAAAAGATTGACAAAGACACAAAAATAATATTGGAATACAATCAGTTGATACAGGATGACCCCAGGGTAGAAAATGTATTATTACCCATCAGGGATGGATTAATGTTGGCAAGAAAATTATGAGAAAACTTACTACCCCTCAGATTACAGTACTTTTTACTTCTACCTTCATCCTCTTTTTGGCCATAGCTGCTTCAGCTCAAATCCCACAGGTTCCTAGAGAAATGCAGTTTGCTGATCTGCTAGTGAGGATTAATGAGCAGGCAAGAAGGGAAATACAACTTGATGTGGATGCCTTGTACCGTAACCCCTCCTATTTCAGAATGAAAGCTGAAAGGGCAAGTCTTTTTATGCCTTATGTGGAAAGAGAATTCCGAAATGCGGGGGTGCCAGAGGACCTCAAATATTTGGTTATTCAGGAGTCCGGTTTGATATCAGATGCTGTTTCATCTTCCAATGCAGTGGGCTTTTGGCAATTTAAGCAAGGGACAGCCGAAGAGGTATTTTTACGTGTGGACAATCAGGTAGATGAAAGAAAAAATATTGTATCCTCCTCAAAAGGTGCAGCCTTATATTTGAAAAAGCACAATCAGTCATTTGATAACTGGATGTGTGCTCTTGTATCTTACCAAATGGGACTTGGTGGAGCAAAGTCTTACTTTGGTACCCAATACAATGGGAAACGTGTGGTGGAGTTGGACAGGAACTCCCATTGGTACTTCAAAAAATTCTTGGCGCATAAAGTCGCTTTTGAGGGTCAATTGGGGATGTTGGTAAGTAACACAGGTTTTCTTGAAGAGGCTAGGATCCAAGGGCCAACCACCCTAAAAGCAATAGCTCCCAGGTTGGGAGTGACGGAATCACATTTGAAAGAATACAATACATGGGCTTCAAGGGGGAATATCCCTGGAGATAAGGTTTATTCCATCATGTATGTGAAGGAGGGGCTTCCCCAGGCAAATCCTGCTGTCATCCAAAGAGAGGTGAGCACACAAAATACACAGCAGGTTCAGAAAGTGGTAACTACTGCAAGTTCATTTCCACGAGTGACAGGAAATACACAAAAAGCCAATCAACCTGACCAGATCCAAGTAAATAATATAGATGGGGTTTTGGCCGAAAAAAACACCAGTCAGGAAGCCTTTACGGATAGAATAGGGATGAGAGAAAGAAGGTTTAGGCGTATCAATGACCTGGATAAAGATGAGGATGTAGAAGCAGGGCAATATTATTACACCAGACCCAAAAAAGGGAAAGCAGAAGTGGAAGAGCATGTGGTGCAGCCCGGTGAGACCCTTTGGTCAATTTCCCAGATGTATGGGATTAAGCTTTCTTCTTTGAAATCCAAGAACAGAATAAGAGAAGACAGAGACCTAAGGGCAGGAATGATTCTTAACCTGCGTCAGCCAAGAAAGAGAGGAGAGGAGATCCCATTTGTTCCTGCTTCTGAATACAAAAAAATTATGGCGACTTCGGAACAACCTGCTGCAACAGCACCCCAAAATGTGCCAGCTAACAGCAGTACTCACGCACCTGAATCTAATAATGCAGGACAGACTACAGGTACAAACTTCAACAATTCCCAAAGAATAGTACATACCGTACTGCAGGGAGAAACCCTGTTTAGATTGAGCCAAAAGTACGGTGTCTCTGTGGATGAAATCAGGCGATGGAATAACTTGACGGACAATACCATTAAAGTAGGACAAAGGATTACCATCAACAAACCATAATCCTAAGCATCCGCTACATTATGAATATCAGAGCCCTTCTACTAATTTTATTACTTGTTTTTGCACAAAAGCAGCTCGTTTTTGCGCAAGACAATCTGCAGCTTGCTGATACACTTCTTATCAGTGGCGATACCATTATCATGTTGGGTGATTCTATTATTATCAAAGAAAGGATCAAGCCTGTTTATTGGGAAAGAGGTGGGAACTTCAACCTCAGTATCCAACAAGTAAGTTTGTCTAACTGGAATGCCGGTGGGGTAAGTAATATGGCTTTTAATACAGGTCTGGTGATGTTTGCTAATTTTAAGAAGGATAAGATCATTTGGGATACCAAGCTGACAGCAAATTTCGGCTTTAACAGGATTTCTGAGAGGAGGTTCAAGACCAGAAAAACCAATGATAATTTTATTTTTATCACTAAATATGGTCGTGAGCTGTCTCCATCGTGGTATTTGTCCACCCAGGTAGACGCAAGAACCCAAATGCTTGCGGGGTATAGGTATTTCAGACCTGCAGGAGCTGAAGAAGATGCCAGGAACAGAATTTCAGATTTGTTGGCTCCAGCGTACCTTCAGTCTTCTACCGGTCTCAACTACAGGAAAGAATACGACAATAAGGATAAAATCTCTTTGATAGCATCTCCATTTACGGGCAGGTTTACGGTTGTTTTGGATGATTCGTTGAGTAATGCCGGTGCATTTGGAGTTATTCCAGGAGAAATGGTGAGGGCTGAAGCGGGTATTTCTTTCAGCTCGACTACTGACATCCAATTACTGGAAAATATCAGGTGGAGGGCTGATATGAACCTCTTTTCCAATTTTGAGAAACTGGGCAATTTTGTAGTCAATTTCAACTCTGTAGTGTCCATGAAGATCAATAGGTATATTACAACCAGGATAGAAACTGTTTTAATCTATGATGAAAGCGTATTTATTCAGCAGGAAGAGGGGCCTCCCCGGCAAGCTGTGCAGTTACAGAATATGATAAACTTTGGTATAGGTATTGATTTTTAAAAATCAGTTTCAAGTCCAAAGCGCTTCTGTAATTCTTTAAGTGCCGGAGACTTTTCAAGTAAAAAAGAAAATTTATCCGAGTTGGTGTACAGTTTTCTGACTGAAGGATCATCAGTTTCTTCTGTGATTTCAGCATGAACAAGCAAAGTTGCATTGTTGAGCTTTTGTCTCAACTGCTTCAAAAGCTCAGGTTTCATTTTTTGAAAAACGTCTTCCTGAATTTCACCCATCAACTTGAATTTGATTTTTTGATCTTCCAAGATGAAAGGTTGTTTCAAGACAGTAATTTCCAGGCTTTTCCCCTTTGTTTTAAATTCTTCGATGATTTCATCGAGGGCATCCTGAATTTTGTTTTTATCAATATCATCTGTTCCTAAAACCTCCGGTTCTTTCTCGACAGTTGGAGTGGGGATATTTTCCGTGCTTGGAGGAGCACTTCTCTTTTCTTCTACATTTTTCTTTGCTGCAGAAAGACTGGTAGGAATAGAAAGCGTTTTTTGTACGGGTGTTTTTTTGGCGGCAAAAGGATTAGCATCCTTGAATAGGGTAGGCGCTACCTCACCGGAATCTTTACTTTGGCTTGAATCAGTCAGGCTTTTTTTTTTGCGTCTTCACTGGCAATTGCTGCCAAAGAAATTGCATGTGGCAATTTTGCCAATTTCATCAATGCCAATTCTACATGGAGCCTCTGGTTTTTACTGGACTTATAATGAATATCACATTGATTACAGATATTCATGGCAGACAATAAAAATGAAAGGCTACTTTCCTTGGATTGCTCCAAATAGCGGGCTTTAGCACTTTCTGATACCTGAATAAGTTCAATCGTTGCCGGGTCTTGGCATACCATCAGATCTCTTAGATGCTCAGTTAGACCAATGATAAAGTTGTGACCATCAAAGCCTTTTTTTAGGATTTCATCAAAAATCAAGAGTACATTTGAAATACTTCCCGCCAGCAGGGCATCCACAACTTTGAAGTAATAATCATAATCCAAAATGTGGAGATTGTCTATTGTCTCTTGATAAGTGAGTTTATTTCCTGCTGAATAGGTAACTATTAGGTCAAAAATGGAGAGTGCATCTCGAAGGGCACCATCTGCTTTTGTAGCTATCAGTCTAAGGGCCTCATCCTCATACTCTATTTTTTCCTCTTGAGCTATGTATTTAAGGTGTTCAGTGATGTCATTGATTTGAATCCTGTTGAAATCAAAAATCTGACACCTAGAAAGTATGGTAGGTATGATTTTGTGTTTTTCTGTAGTTGCCAGGATAAAAATGGCATACTTCGGCGGTTCTTCAAGTGTTTTCAAAAAGGCATTGAAAGCCTGATTGGAGAGCATGTGCACCTCATCAATGATGTAAACCTTATACTGTCCTTGTTGAGGCGCGTATCGAACCTGTTCTACAAGGTTACGGATATCCTCTACTGAGTTGTTGGAAGCGGCATCCAGTTCGTGTACATTGAAAGAAGCATTGTTGTTGAAGGCGAGGCAGGAATCGCACTTGTTGCAGGCTTCATGATCTTCAGTGCGGTGTTCGCAATTGATGGTTTTGGCCAAGATTCTAGCGCAGGTGGTTTTACCTATTCCCCTTGGTCCGCAGAAAAGAAAAGCCTGGGCTAGATGGTTGTTTTTGATGGCATTTTTCAAAGTGGTAGTAATATGGCCCTGGCCTACTACACTTTTGAAATTGGAAGGTCTATACTTTCTAGCTGAAACAACAAAATTTTCCATCACCGCAAGATATAAATTTATTGTAATTATGAACCCGTTCTTAGGGTCAATCTAATTTTATTTTTAGCTAAATGCTTCATTTTTAAGCGGATTAAAAATCAAAAGAAATTCCAGTGTTGAAAGCGAAAATAAAATTTGTGATCGGCACTATAGGTTTATCTTCGTAGGAGAAATTAAAACTGTTGTTGAACGAGAAGTTATCGGAAATTTTAGTGTTGAGATTAAAGTTGCCATTTACACGATTTCTAAAGGCCTGAATTTCGCGATCATATCCAACCTGATAATAGGTAACGGTGTTGAAGTCTACAAATTGATTGATGGTCCAGCGTAGAGAAAAATAGTTGGAGTTTTTTATAAATTGAACATTTACGAAGTTTTCTTCGACTGGATGAAACCAAGTTTCATTTTCATATAATCCACCTAGACCTACTACGAATGTAAGCTTCTTACTATCTACAAGTTTTTTTCTCAAAGTACCACCAGTAATCCACCTTGGACCTAAACCCCTGAAGTTGTCGAAGGAGTACTGTATATATGTTTCTATGTTGTTTTTTGCCTCATAATTAAAGACTGTCCTGCCATGGATAAGTCCAAAGTTAAGAAAGTCATTGTCGTTGATTCTCAGGTAGTCGAAATTGGAAACAAAAATATAGGCATGCTTACCGGGATGATACATGGAATTGATGTCCCATTTGTATCCAAATAAATTTACTGGTGCATCAGCTGCAGCAAAACTAATGAAAACATTGAGTCCT
>NZ_REBN01000168.1 GCF_007692705.1 Mongoliibacter sp. | reverse complement strand
TCAACCCAATTGCCTGATCAATTCCCGCTTAGGTCTTCCTGTCAGTGATCCCGATATAGATTATGAAACATTGGGAGACAATCAATTGGGGGCTGTTTATCAAAAGAATCCTTGGCAGACACCTGGTACTATTGCCCACTCATGGGGATATCACGCCTTGGAAAACGATTGGAAATCCACCAATCAATTGCTCCAGGCATTGATCAACAATGTCAGCCTCAACGGTAATTTTATGCTCAATATTGGTCCAAGAGCAGATGGCGGCCTTCCGTATGAATCTGTATCAAGGTTAGAGGACATGGGAAGGTGGCTAGAAATCAATGGAGAAGCCATTTATGGTGCAGGAGGATTGGATTTGAGACCAAAGCAACATGATTGGGGAAAGCTTACGATTAAAAAAGAACAAGGTACTGAGAAGGTTTTTCTCCACGTATTTAATTGGCCATTGGATAAAAATCTAAGGCTAAGTGGAATCACTTCAAATCCGAAAAAAGCCTATCTCCTGGCTGACAAGCTTCAAAAACCCTTGAATTTTACCCAATCTGGCCCAATGCTTCACATCCAATTACCTATTAGACAACCGGATGCTTTTGTATCGGTAGTGGTACTGGAGTTTGATGAAAATGTAATACTGGATAAAGAAGTGGCAGCTGAATCTACCTTCGGAGGCATAGCCTTGCATGCTGGGAATATATTGGAAGAAAATATGGAAATCAATCGACTTGAAACTGTAAATCGAATGGTTTCCCCAGAGCACCTCAATTTGAAAAAGGATCAAAATATCAGTTGGAAGGTCTATGTTTCCGAAGCAGGCAAGAAAAAAATGAGTATTTCATTTGCCAATCCAAGCGAAAAAGAATTAAAGGCTGAGGTGATTATTGCTGATCAAAAACACAAAATCAATTTATCGCCTACAAGTAAAGTGGTGGTAGAACCAAACCAAAACTATTATACGGAAGAGTTTGTGGATCTTGCTTTGGGAGAAATGGAATTTAAAACGACAGGTTATTACACTATCCAATTCAGAATTCTTGATGAAATCGAAGAGCCGCTTAGGTTCAACAGAATTTGGATTGACTAAGTAAGCACATTCTTCCACACAATTATCATTGGATGAATCGCTAAGCTTTAAACCAGGTGAAGCCCCTGCTGCATTGGGTGGCAAGGATAATATTTCACCAGTTTTAAAGAGCAAAATCTATCAATCAAGCCTACCAATCATAGCTACCCAAAAGGAAAACATGCTTAGCAGCTGTAATCATATTGGGAATGGAAGCCCACTCATCGGGAAATCCCCTTTGACCACCTCTTTCTCCTCCCAATCCAATGGCGGAAGTTCCCCCCGCAATGGCGATGTTCATATTGCTGCTACCAGCATTAGACATGTTAGGTTCAAAACCCAGAAATCTGCTTACTTCTTGCGCACGGAGAACCAAAGGCGTTTGCAGGACATTTGGGATCTGTCCTCCTGGCGTGATTTGGTAAGGTTCCAGCTTCATTTCTATCTTGGTTTCCTCCATTACATCGGAAAGGATTTCTTTAACCTTAGACTCCATTTCGGCTAAAGTGGCATTGTTCAGACTTCTCATATCCAGGGAAAACCAAGCTTCTTCCGGTTTATGGTTAAACACTTTACCACTTTCTATAATGGATACATTGACTACTGTCCTGTCCTCTTTGTAATCCATTTGGAAAATACGGTCAATGGCTTTGGCCATGGCCTGATTGACATTGGGAAGTCCTCCCCTTAGCGTATGGCCAGCTGGCCCAAAAGCCCTGACTTTGTACCAGTGTATGCCCATAGCACCATAGCTGATATTTCTCCCATCTCCCAGTATATCCACAAAGCCAATACTCCTGTCTTTGTACTTTTCATAAATTGCATGCATCCCTTTCAGGCCGGTCTCTTCCTGTGCCACTGCTGCAAATACCAAAGTATGCTTGGGCTGCTGTCCTGATTTTACAATAGCCTCGGCAGCCAAGAGCATAGACACTGTTATCGAGCTTGTATTGGTACCTGGCCCTATGACTTTATCCCCTTCAATAACTGGGGCGTTCCCAGATGCTTTTTGATGTAAGGCCACTGTTTCCAGATCATCCAAGGTGCTGATGAAAACCAATACATTATCTGTTTTACCAGGGATTACACCTATAGCATTGGGAAGTTGATCCACCTCAACATGAGACAGGCCTATTGCTTTCATGTAATCGGCGACCTTTTCAGCTCTTTTCATTTCCATTCCAGAGGGGCTGATAATACCTCCGATTTCTACCAGCATTTCCGCTGAGCGCTTTTCCTGATTTTCAAGAAAATCCATCGCGGCCTTCTGAGCAGTACTCAGCTTGAGGTCTTGGCTAAGCAAGGGAAAAGAAAAAATCAAAAATAAGAGAAACATCAAAAATGCTTGAATTTTATTCGTTGTCTTCATGGTGGATTTTTTTTTCATAATACCAAAATCTTTTGGCACTGCCCAAATAAAATCTTTAACTGGATTGATAATGTGATAAGCCCATTCATTTCAAATAAATTGGGCTTATTACTGAATTACCAGTAAATTAAGGAATGAATAAAAAGGTTTTTTTTACTGGAATAGTATTTTCACTTCAAGTCTCCTTGGCTATATGCCAAGGGCTTCATATCCAAATGGAGGAAAAGGGGATTGGAATCTATAATAACACACAACTCTTGCTTTTCTATCAGACCCAAAAAGCATTTGTTCCTGATGGAGTTGACAATGCACTTTCCAAATCCGGTTTTATACATCCTTTGAATACCCTTTCGGGGGAAACCCTTACCCGGATACATCCGGAAGACCATTATCATCATTATGGGATATGGGGGCCTTGGACCAAGACCAATATCGCTGGAAGGCAAGTGGACTTCTGGAATATTGGAGACCTAACAGGAAGGGTTGAATTTGACTCATTACTTTCAATCACCGAAGGAGAAAATTATGTGGAAATAAAAGTGAGACAAGATCATCAGGAAATCATGGGTAATGGAACTTATAGAACAGCCCTGCTTGAGGAGCTGGTTATTCGGGTGCATGCACCGAAAGATAATTCTTACCAGGTAGACTATACCAGCAAACTATCCCCTCAAAACCAGAATGTGCTTTTGGAGCAATACAGGTATGGTGGGGGGTTAGGTTTTAGGGCAAGAGCAGACTGGGGTGGGAATAATAGTCGAATCTTGACTTCAGAAGGAAAAAATAGGGCTGAGGCAGATGGAAGTTTGGCGGAATGGTTGCTGGTGCAAGGACCTGGCTTATCTCCAGAAAAAGACTGTGGATTATTGATCATGAGCCATCCTCAAAACAAAACTCATCCTGAGCCTATCAGGACCTGGGAGGAAGATGCTGAAGGTGGGCAGGGGAATGTTTTTATCAATTTTACACCTACGAGACATGATTCTTGGTTGCTGGAAGTAGGTAAAGAATATCAATTACAATATGGTTTGGTTGTGTTTGATGGTGTTTTAGAAAAAGAGGAAGCTGATCAATATTTTCAAGAATTTATAAAAGGCAGGAATTGATGACGTTGAGAAATATGCGGTTCTCATAAAATCCGAAATATAATTCGTAAAATAAGATTGAAATATGCCTTCGGCGAAATATATCTCAGCATCGAGGCTTCAGATCAGCATTATTGTTCTGCATAAAACCTGATCTGTCTCTTGTCAAAATAGTAAATTTGTTTAGAACTTATCTTTCAATTTAGTTCGGAATTATTGACCCGTTCAATTACAGACCCTATTTCTACTATATTTCGCAATAGCGTATTTCTATTGTATTTCTTTAAAAAAAATATCCCCGTCAAATCTAATCTGACGGGGATTTGTTTTTTTATTTTCGAACTTATTACAAAGGCTGGGTCAAAATTGCCAATGCGGTTTTGATACCCTCTTTATAATTACCCAACCTGATATTTTCATTGGGTCCATGCTGATTATTGTCAGAATTCACAGTAGTAACTGTCACTGCAGGAATATTATCCAATGCCTCCACAAAAGGTGAAATCGGTAATGAACCACCACTGATTCTTTTGCGGATAGGCTCCTCTCCAAAGGCTCTGACATAGGCCTTGTTCAACCAAACACCAGGTTCAGAATCAAAAGGAGTTCTGAAAGCCTGATATGAAATACTTCCCTCCCATTTGATCAATTTTGGATAATTTTCTCGCTCTGCATCCGTAGGTTCTGTATCCAAAACATGGTATCCCTGGTCTTCAATATGCTTTCTGATCAGGGAAAAGAGCCTCTCAGGATCAGATTCAGGTACCAACCTGATATCAATCTCAGCAGTTGCATCGGCTGGCACTATAGTCCTAACTTCATCTCCTACCCAACCAGAAGAAAGCCCTCTGATATTCAGGGAAGGGTATTGTAAAGATTCTTGGTAGGTAGTCCCTACTTTATCAGTTGTACCTATTCCGATTTTCTTTTTGATTTCTGTCTCGTCATCCGGCACTTGGGAAAGGATATCTTTTTCTGTTTGGGTTAGGGTAATTCCATCATAATACCCTGGAATAATTACCCTGCCATCATCATCTTTCATGGACGCCAGCAATTGGGCCATTCTGAATGCCGGATTTGGAGCATAATTCCCATAATGGCCACTATGTTGGGCTGCTCTTGGCCCATAAGTTGTCAAAGTAATTTGGGAAATTCCCCTAGCCCCAAAACTTAAAGTAGGCTTATTGCTCAAGTGTCTTGGTCCATCCATGATCAACATCATATCAGCTTTGAGGTCATCTTTGTACTTGTTTACAGCAACGGGAAGATTAGGAGAACCAATTTCTTCTTCGAAATCCAAAATCACTTTGATGTTATAATTGCTCATTAGCCCATTTTCCACCATGGCATCCCATGCTGTCAAAAACATGGCAAAAGGACCCTTATCATCAGAAGATGAACGGGCAAAGATTCTCCACTCCTCATCATATTCTGAATCCAACCTACTCATAGGAATCTGTTCCCACTTGCCTTGCGCATTCATTTTTTTGAGCACTGGCTTATAAGGATCTTCCTGGTCCCACCTCTTTCTGTCTACAGGCTGCCCATCAATATGAAAGTAAAAGAGAACAGTCTTTTCCGCATTTGGCACCTCTTTATGTCCCAGTACCAATGGCGCTCCAGGGGTTTCAAGCTTTTTGGTAATCCAGCCTCTTTGCTGCAGGTTTTCTTCGCACCAGGCTACATTGGCAACCAATTGCTCGGGTATATTAGAATCATTGGGCATACTTAGGATATCATTTAAGATTCCAATTCCCTTTTGGAAATAGGCATCTGTGACTTTATCCAAATTTATTTCCTGCTGTGCTGAAAGTTGCGATTGCATACTTAAAGCTATGAGGGTAATCAGCAATATTGATCTTTTCATATTTAGATTGATTGAATTAAGCAAAGAAATTTAACCTATGTAACTCAGATATAAAAACACATTTGATGAGTGGTAAGAGAAAGAAAATAGGGCAGTTAAAAAAATTGTTAGTCAAATCCTGCCCAAGGTTTTTTTGTTCTCCAGAAAAAATTGTCTGAAAAGTTGCTTAATCACCCGAGGTAAAAGTACTCAACGCTGACTTACAAAAAAATACCCTGTACAGGGTATTTTTACGTTAATTTCAATTTTATTTTTCGATATAATTTAAGAATATCAATAACAGTTGTATTTATCCAAGAATAAAAATTCTTTTTGTATTTTGGAAACTCCTTTACTTTATCAGAGTTTTTGATAAAATAAAAAACAAAAAAACCATCCGAAGATGGTTTTGTATTTTTATGTTGATTGATATTTCCTCAATTCTCAAAAGAGAAGGAGACCGTCACATTATCATTTAACTTTCTTTCTTCAGGTCTGAAAGTAGCTTCGGTTCTTTCTTCTGCCACATCCATTGCCATCATCATTTTTGACTCCCTTGCCATAGGAAAGAAATCCTTCTGTGTATTGCCGTAGCTGACACGGTGTACTTTTATATCAGCAATACCTAAGGAGTTTGCAATGATTTCAGCTTTTGATCTGGCATCAGCCACCGCAAGTTCAATTAATTCTTTTTCCGACTCTTTGCGTAGTCTGTCAGAGACAGAAAACTGAACATTGAAACCCATGTCTGCTGTTTGATGTAGTGTTTCTGTGATTTTCACCAAATCCTTTTCTATACTTTTTACCCTAACCCTTAACGTTTGGGAAGCAACGTAACCGCTGTCTTTGCTGCTGTTTCTTCCATACACCCTATTGACACCTACATAGTAATTGTCTACAAAAAATTCATAATCCTTGACACCGGATTTTTTTAGCGCATCTTCTATGGATTTAGTTTTTTTATTGAGTGCATTTGTGGCATCCGCCACTTTCATCGCTTTTTCATTTAAGGAGAGAAGTATCAGCGCCTCATCAGGCATGATGCGTATTTCACTTTTCCCCTCTACTTCTATCACTTGGTTCTGTGCCATCAATCCTAAGGTAAGCAAGAACATTGGAATTAAGAAAATGATCTGTTTCATGGTACATTAAATTTAGCCAAATTATTATCAGTTACCCAACCGGGAACTGGACAAACTCATGACGTAAAGTATTTCAAAAAGTCCTCCAGTATTTCAACTTTTACAATTTTTAACTTAAATACTGATTCTATTTTCCAATTCAGCAAATCCATCTCAATATCAATTACATGATTGTAGGGGTCGTCACCCAGAGTGTAGCGAAAGCCTACCCCGATGGTTTCGGAGAGTTCCAAGTATAAAAGGTAGGAGATTCTTCCTACGTCAGAATGACGCAGTAACAGTTGTCATTTCCTTTCTGTAAACACCAATTTTTATGAATCAGAATGTCGCCCATGCAATGACATTCCCTTTCTATAAATGGCAAATTGACATTACTATCGTTGACAAGCATAAAATAAAGCTGCCACTATTTCCCTAAATCCAAAATCTCACCGATTTTATTGATGTCTGTCATTTCAGAGTGCAAAGCTGAAGTTTGCTCCTCAGATATCTTATTTCTAAATTCTTGAAGATTCGTTATGTACGCATCCAAGGATTCTAAAATATTCTCTTTGTTGGCTTTCATGATTGGAGCCCACATTCCCGGAGAACTTTTAGCCAAACGTACTGTAGAAGCGAAACCACTTCCCGCCATATCAAAAATATTCCTGTCGTCCTCCATCTTGTCGAGCACTGTTTTTCCCAACATAAAAGAAGAAATGTGAGAGAGGTGGGATACAAAAGCAAGTTGACGGTCATGCTCTTCGGGATCCATAAACCTCAATTTCATATTCAATGCCTCAAAAATATCGTAGGCCATTCCTTTGAGGTGTACATCTGTTTTTTCCATTTCACAGATGATGAACACTTTCTTTTCCAAAAGGTCCTCTTTGGCAGCTTTGGGACCAGAATATTCTGTTCCTGCTATAGGGTGTCCTGCTAAATATTGGGACCTTTTGGGATGATTGGCTACTGTTTGACAAAGGGCATTTTTGGTCGAACCGAAATCGATCACTAAAGTGTTTTCTTTGATTTGCTCCAATGATTTCACCAAAAGGTCTTCCAGTGTATCTACTGGTGTAGCTAAAATAACCACATCGGCATCCTCGGGAATTTCTTCTGAAGCTTCATCGATGATCCCCAAAGTACGAGCATCTTCCATATGTTTTGTATTGGCATCAAAGCCTGTGAAGGTGATTTCTGGCATAACTTTTCTAAGTGCCAGTGAGAAAGACCCTCCCAAGAGCCCCAATCCAATAAGATGTATTTTTTTCATTTTCAGTTTATAGGTTTAATTGATTAAATTCTGGATATGGCCTCTTGTATTTTTTCCTCAGGAAGGCATAGTGAAAATCGGACATATCCCAGCCCATTTTTCCCAAAGATATCTCCTGGAGCAAGAAAAATATCCTTTTCATAAAGCATTTTATCTACAAATCCCATTGCTGTCATGTTTTCAGGCAACTTAGCCCAGACAAACATCCCTGCACTTTCTTTTTCAAATTCCAATTCCATCTTGCTTGCCAGTTCCCAAACCAGTTCCCTTCTTTTTACATAGATTTCATTGAGTGTAGTATACCAATCAGCACCCAAGCTGAGCGCTTCGATAGCTCCTTTTTGTAGGCCTAAAAACATCCCGGAATCCATATTGCTTTTGACTTTGGTGACAGCCTGAATCCAATCCTTTCTACCCAACAGCATCCCTACACGCCATCCTGCCATATTGGAAGATTTGCTAAGTGAGTTCAGCTCTAAAGCTACATCTTTGGCCCCTTCGATTTGAAAAATACTTTTAGGTTCATTTTCCAAGATGAAACTGTAAGGGTTATCATGAACAAGTACCAAATTATGCTTCTGCGCAAACTTTACAAGTTTTTCGAAAACGCTTAAGTCCGCTTTAGCTCCAGAGGGCATATGTGGATAATTACACCACATCAATTTGATATTGGAAAGGTCCTGCTTTTCGAGCGCTTCAAAATCAGGATACCAACCATTTGCTGCATTCAATACATAAGGATGAACCTTAATACCCATTAGTTTTGAAACAGAAGAGTAGGTCGGATAACCAGGATCAGGAACCAAAACACCGTCTCCTTTTTCCAAAAAAGTCATGGTAACATGCATGATCCCTTCTTTAGAACCCATGAGGGGAAGTATTTCTGCATCGGGGTTGAGAATGACAGCGTAATGCTCTTTATAAAAATCCGCAACAGCCTTTCTCAAGCCAAAGATTCCCTGATAGCCTTGATAGCCATGACTAGAACCTTGAGAGGCTGTATGTTTCAGGGCATCAACTACAGTTGGGTGCGGTGCCAAATCAGGACTTCCAATACCCATATTGATAATGGGTTTACCTTCTTGAATTAAGCGGTTAACTTCTTTTAATTTTTTGGAAAAATAATATTCCTCAACAGCACTGACGCTTTTTGCAAATCCCTTCATATTTATTCCTTACTTTCCGCTCTGATATTCCCCAAATACCTTTACCTCTCCTCCACTTTTTATAATTGATTCAATGGCCTTAAGATATTGATTATAATCCTCAAATTGCGTATCTATAAAGAAGGAATAGTTCCAGGGATTCTCAATTACAGGGATTGATTGAATCTTAGAGAGATTCAGACCCAACTCACTCATTTGTGTAAGTAGCAGAGCCAAACTCCCTCTCTCATTACTGATGGTCACTTTAAATGAGGCTTTATTGGGAATAGAGGTGGGTACAGATTTTTCTTTCTGGAGTAATATAAATCTCGTGAAATTATTTTGAACTGTCTGAATGTCGGTAGCTAATATTTCAAGCCCATAGATTTCTGCGGCGATATTACTGGCAATTGCCCCAACACCAACCAACTTTTCATCATGAATACGCTTGGCAACAGTTGCCGTATCCACATCATCCACCAATGTGATATCAGGAAGGGACTGAAAAAAACTTTTACATTGCAAAAGTGCCATGGGATGGGATCTGACTACTTTTAAATCTTCGATCTTTTGATCAGGAAGACACATGAGGTTGTGTGATATAGGAAGGTAAAACTCTTCAAAAATGTGTAGACTGTATCTGTCAATCAACTCATAATTAGGCAAAATCGCCCCTGCAATGGAATTTTCTATAGCCATCACCCCAAACTGCGTTTCTTCTGTTCTGACACTTTTGGCCACTTCCTCAAATGTCTTGTGATTCAATATTTCAGAGTCCTCACCAAAATATTGAAGTGCTACTTGATGATGAAATGAACCTGGAATACCTTGAATTGAAATTTTCATTTTTTAAAGATAAAGTAAACGGCGAGGATCAGGAATCCAAAACCTATAAGGTGATTAACCTTGATGCTCTCGTTTTTGAAAAAAAGAAATGTAAAAACCATAAAAACCACCAATGTGATTACCCCCTGCAATACTTTGAGTTCTACCAGTGAAAAAGGACCTCCGTTTTCACTAAAACCTATTCTATTTGCAGGAACTTGGAAAATATACTCAAAGAATGCATTCCCCCAACTGATCAGCACTATGGAAATCAAACCAAGATTTTCAAACCATTTTAATTCTTTGAATTTGAGGTGCCCATACCATGCGAATGTCATAAAGGTATTGGAAAGCACCAAGAGCAGAATGGTAAAAACGCTTTTCATTTTAACAGTACTAAAATATCTGGAATATTTTTTTTGACTGCCTCTGCTGATATATATACTAAGTTAAAATATATTTCAGGCAGCTGCATTGAATTGATGGTTTATTTTGAGATTCCTAAAATATCAAAGACAAAAGCATATTCCCTTGCAACTTCTTTGAGACGCTCAAACCTCCCACTTGCACCTCCATGTCCTGCATCCATATTGGTGTAAAGAAAGAGGTTATTGTTATCCGTCTTCATGGTTCGGAGTTTGGCTACCCACTTGGCCGGTTCCCAGTATTGAACCTGTGAGTCATGCAAGCCTGTAGTCGCTAAAATATGGGGATAATCTTTAGCCTCCACATTGTCATAGGGAGAATACGAGAGCATGTATTCGTATTGCTCCTGAATGTTTGGATTACCCCATTCCAGCCATTCAAAAGTGGTTAGCGGAATGGATTCATCCATCATAGTTGTCACTACATCTACAAAAGCTACTGCAGCAATTACTCCCCTGTAAACTTCTGGAGCCATGTTCAGAATCCCTCCCATCAGCAATCCTCCAGCACTTCCACCTGAAGCAAAAAGTTTATCTTTGGCTACATAACCATTTTCCTGAAGCCATTTGGAACAATCAATGAAATCATAAAAAGAGTTCTTTTTATTCATCATCTTTCCATCTTCATACCAGTCACCTCCCATCTCTTGTCCACCTCGTATATGGGCAATAGCATACACCATCCCCCTATCCAGCAAACTTAATCTTGCTGAACTGAAAGAAGCATCCATGGAATAGCCATAAGAACCATAGGCATAAATCCAGCCGGGCATGCTGCCATCCCTCTTGAATTTATCTTTTCTATATACTATTGACATCGGGACTCTTTTACCATCTCTTGCAGTAACCATGACCCTTTCTGTCTGGTAATTATTTTTATCAAAATCACCCAACACAGGCTGCTCTTTCATCAATTCCTTTTCCCTGCTTTCCATGTTATAATCATACACAGAGTTAGGGGTCGTCATAGAAGTGTACGAGTACCTGACTATATCTGTATCAAAAGCGGGGTTATAACCCAAACCGGCTGAATAGGCAGGTTCATCAAATTCAATCTCATGCTCTGAATTGCCTGCATATTTGACAATTCTGATTTTGGCGAGACCTTCCTTTGTCTCTTCAACTGCCATGTAATCTTTGAAATAGTCTACATTTTCAAGAAAAACATCAGTTCTGTTTGGAATGACATTCTTCCAATTTTCCTTAACCGGATTCGATATGGGCGCTTTTACCAGACGGTAGTTGACTGCATCTTTATTGGTATGGATAAAGAAATCATCTCCCCCGGCATGGTCTACACTATACTGCACATTGTCCTCTATAGGAGCAATCAGTTTAGGTTTACCGGGCTTATTGGCATCTATAAAGTAGGCATACGAAGCATCGGTTCTACCTGAACCAATGATTATATATTCCTTGGATTTGGTGATTCCTACCCCACAATTAAGGGTTTGGTCTTTTTCCTCGAACACCACTTCATCTTGTGAAGGATCTTGTCCGATGATATGTCTTTTTACCTGATAATTTCGAAGCGTTTCGGTATCCGGAATGGAATAATAAAAAGACTTATTGTCTTTGGTCCATACAGCAGAACTTCTGATGTCTTCGATCTTATCCGGAAGGATTTCGCCTGTCCGCAAATCTTTGATCATCACATTATAAAAATTCCGGCCTTGCGTATCCATGATAATAGCCACAAGATTATGGTCATGACTGACAGAAGTAAAGAAATTGAGGAAAGACTTTCCTTTGCCCAATTCATTCCCATCCATGATGATCTGCTCTTCTGCATCAAGAGAGCCCTTTTTTCTTGCATAAATTGGATATTCACCCCCTTCTACATATCGGGAATAATAGTAGTAATCATCCAATTTGTAAGGCACTGAAGCATCATCTTCTTTGATACGGCTTCTCATTTCCTTGAAAAGTTGATCTTGAAAACCCTTCGTATGGGCCAACATGGTATCCATATAAGCATTTTCAGCATTCAGGTAATCTATTACTTCCTGATTTTCACGGTCATTGAGCCAATAGTAATTGTCTGTGCGAACATGGCCATGTTTGGCCGTGATTTCATGGGTTTTTATTTTGGCTACAGGCGGATGAACTTCTGGCAAACCAGAAGTTGACTCTTCAGGGGAACAAGCTATACTCATGCTTAAGGTTAATAGTAAAAGGATTTTGGTCTCTATTTTCATATTCCAAACTAATGCTCCCAAAGATAGGTGTTTGTTTTAAGATTTGAACTTGGTGGGTCAAGGGCATTTGGTCATTCATGACCAAAAAAAAATAAAACCTCCTAACATGGTGTCATCTATTTAACACTTCTGATGATTGTCTGGCTACCAATTGCCAAGTATTTTCAGACCTAATCCATACATTGGTAAACCTTCTCGGTATCCATTCTTCCTGATTTTTTGTCATGGAAGGAGGTTGCTGCAGTTCTTTCCCCATGACAATTGCAATATTTTGATTGAAGGTGATTTTTTCAATGATCCTTTCAACCTTGGGAAAAACATGTCCACTTTTCATCAATCCCACAATTTTTTCCGGGGTCACAATTTCTCCATTGGGATTGTTTACCACATAATCCTTTGTCCATATTTTCAATAATGAGGTGGTGTCTCCTTGGTCTAGCAAATCGGTCCAGTACTTTTCCAACCTTTTTATTTCCAGTTCATCTTTTGATTGCCCAAAACTAACTGAAGAAACAAAAAAGAAAATGGGTATTAATAGAAAGATAGGTTTCATATTTTTGCTGCTTTATTTAAAGGAATGATTTTTACTGTAAAGGTAAGCTTTTCACGTTTGAAAGTCTGAAAGCAATCAATGTGATTTCTTTGAATGAAAATTCAAGGGTTTCCAATTACATTAATCTATTTAAACGTATAATGAGTAACCCACTGTTTTTACATCTTTTTTATTCGTATAAAAACCATGACAGTTACTAAAATATTCATGACCTCCTTCAGGAAAATCAAGCAGGTTGGATTTTACAAAATGCTTGAATTTATTATTCAATCCTCAAAACCATTTCTCCAACCCTCTTTCCCAAGCCTTCAGCCTTTTTCAAAAAAATCTCCTGCACTTCTTCCCCTGCAAAATCACCTTCTCCAGTAACTGCCGAAGCTCCAAATGCAGCCTCCACTGCATCTCCTCCTACAATGACCATCCCGTGAATCATCATGGCCCGAATCATAATGAACATAACAGCTTCTTCCCCAATTGAAAATCCTCCTCCTGTGACGAATACCGCTCCGATTTTATCTTTTAAAGGCCTGCCCTCAAATGGCCATGAATTGATAAACTCCTGTACTTGTGGAGTCATGTTGGCATTGTATACTGGGGAGCCTAAGATGATGGCTGATGCATTGAATATATCCTCTTCCAATACTTCTTGAACAGGTTTGAGAATATATGATACCCCATTTACCTGTTCAACACCTTTAGCAACTGCCTTGGCCATGGTTTCCGTTTTGCCGGATTGGGAGTGGTAGGTGATGAGAATGGTCTTTGCTGATTGCGCTTGTACACCAAAGAATGTAAAAACACACAATACAAAAATCATCTTAGGCAGTCGTTTCATAGCCAAAGTCTTTTGTTTTTTTCCTGTACCAAATCATAAACTTTAACTCCCCTTGAAACAGCATAATCGGACAGTTTTGAGTCAGAAGTGATTAAAAACTCGCATTTATCTGCATAAGATAAGAGTAAGGTGTCTGTAATTCCCAAATCATAAAAAGTATATTCCTCTATGACCTTTATCGTCTTTAAATATTTTTCTGTTGAACTTTTTATCAATTCCGAGATTTGAAAAATATATTTGCTTTTTAAATCCCCTTGAAAGTTATTTAATAAGTTGTCTACCTCAGTCCAAACATTTGGCAAAACAATCAAGCTTTCTATATCCTGAATCAGAGAAAACAAATCATAAAAATCTTGTTCATCATATATTGACAAGCGCTTGTGTCTTTTGATTTGTCTAACATCCATAATCCCGACAATCAAAAGTAAAAGAGCGTTTGTATCTATTAGCTTCTTTTTAATTTTCATATATGTAAAAACCAAGTACTTCTTTGTTCGAATTAACTTTAAGTTTTTTAAAAATTCTTTGATTTTTTAAGCCTGGTAGCTCAAATGGACTGGTTCTTTGATTGGTGTTATCTACCAAAAATGAAACTACAATATCCCACTCTTTGGTGTGTTCATTAAAAACAGCCTGTTCTAATCTAAAATCAGGTTCTTGAACTGTACTTAAGTCCTTCAAATTTTCAATTGCAATTTGAAGTAGTTCTTTAAATTTTACTTTTGATTCCATCGCCTTTTTCCAATTTTTGACTCTTAAATATACAATAGTTTTCCCTGTAAAAGAATTCCACTCCACTGTCCATTCACCACTTTCCAACTTACCTTTTGTAGCCTTTAAATCATTTTCAAAATAGAAAAATATCGACCCTAAATGTAGCTTTTGAGACACATCAATACTTTAAGATTACAGAATAATTAATAAGAATTTTCGAACATTTCTAGTTTAAAAGCCTTTCGTTCAAACCCTATTTATTGAGTCCTTTTGCATTTGAGGATGTTAATTTTATACCACAAATAATCATTTGACTACTTCGGGATTTTTCCAGAACTTACTCCTAAATACAGAATAAATTCCTCCTAAAGTGCCCACTATCCCTGTTACATATGCTGTGGCTTGATCCAAAAAACTTCTATCAAAATAGCTGATCATCGCTACCGAAATCAGTACAAAACTAAATACCGCTATCTGTATGGAAGTCGCATTTCCAGTGTTTAATTCAAGTTTTTTGAAGGTATCCTTCTCTTCTCTTGAAATATGAAGCAAAATAAAATACCGAAAAGTGTCACTGAATAGTGAAAAACGGTCTTTCCCCGCTTCATAAACTAGTATACCCTTCTGAATCAGCTCAACAATGACAGGTGCTGCCGCATAATTGAGAAATTCATGGACTGCAAATTCATAAGTAACCTTCTTTTCCTCAGCACTCAATTCTGCCCAAATATTGGTGTAGTCAGCTTTGAAAAATCGCTGTCTCAATAACAGTTTGGTTTCTACATCATGTGGGATAATTGGATTTTCATCAATCACCTTACTGATATGCTCAAAATTACTCTTAGAAAAATCCTTGTCTTTAATGGGAATATAGGAAAACACAAAAGGACTGAAAACTTCGGAAAAATGCAGTTTCTGCTGTTCACCCTCAACCTTTGAAATCATTTGTTTCCACGAAATTCCTGAAATAAGCACCAATAGCATGTCATGCTTTTCACAAAACTCCATCAAGTAAGAAAGCCTTTCGAGAAGTTTACTACTATCAGCAATACAGTGTAAATTCTCAACCATTAAGGTTCCTTGTTTGTCTAAAAATCCTTCCAACTCCCTATCTAATTTAGGGGAAAAATGGTCCAAAACATTGATAAGCTTCCCATCAAAACCATAGATTTCGTCAACTTCAATTTTAAAAAGTTTTGCGACCAATTCCTTATTCCCATCGGAAATCAACCGGTGAATAAAGAAAAACCGACACTGAAGCTCCCCTTGATCATCCATTTGAATGGATTTTCTTTTTTCCAACAACCTTGACTGAATATCAGAAATTGTTTCATTTAGCTTGGGGTTAATCCCTCCGGCAAAAAACATTTTTTTAGCCACTGTTTTATTAAGCCAATAAATTATCCAAAAGAATAAAATAAAGCTCAGAACGCTTAAAATGTCCCTCAATTTTAAATCTGTAAAAAACTCAATTCCATTTTGCTTAATTTCCTTAGAATCTTGTTCATTTTCCTTTTTACTTCTGATCAAAAAATCAATATTTCCAGTGGAAGTAGTCACAAATTCCAATAATTCTTCATCTTCTCTGATCGGAAAAGAGGTAAATAGGTTTCTCCTTTTCTGGCTATAATCCCCAATCCATGAAGAAAAGCCTTCTGCATTCTCTTGTAGCGTTATAGATTTCGCCTGCCAAACCTCTTTTTCTTGCTGAAAAGTCTTGGAGAAAATCATATAACCAGGAAAAAACCCAATCAAAGTAATCCATAAAACAAAAAACCAAGCATAAAGGTGATTGGTCTCTAACCAAGGAATTTGTTTCTTCAGCCAAGTATTGGCATTGCCATTTTCCAATTGTAAAAGAAGTTTTTCAAAATATACTTTCAGCAAAAAACAGCCAAAGACCAATAAAATAAAGATGAAGACAAAACAAAAAGCTAAGAGAGGGTTTGACATAGCGCCCTTGAAAAAAATGGCCAAAAAGACCATTATCAAAGAAGTGAAACCTAAAAATTTTATTGCATAAAGCCTGTTTATGTTTTTCTCCATAGCTGAAGTACCAGCTGTCCATCTCATTTCCAGAAAAATGAAAATCGCCTGAGTTGAAAAAACCATAAAACACAATGTAAAAAAATAAAGTGTAAACATATTTACTGAAAGAAAGTGGTACATTCCTAACATCACCATTATAAGGATCATAAATAACAAGATCAAGAACAAATAATAGGACGAATTGAGCCTGCTAGGAAAGAGATGGTTATAAGAAAAATCAGTCCAAAGTCCATAATTTGATTTTGGACTAAATGACCACCTTAAAATAGCCAGTAACAACAATAACAGTATATAACCCGATAATAGCACGAATGCTTCCAATACGACAAAAAATGAGAAGGAATGCTCTAAGTGCTCATCTTGTAAATAAATAAGCCATGTGGACCGGTCAAAATCACTGACCGGGATTTTTTGAAGATTCAATATGTAAGAGTATCCATCCACATGAAGATTTAAATCCCAGGCGGTTTTTTGGGAAACATCCTTGTTGGATTGCATAATGTTTTTGAGCAAGAGCCAGTTTTCATTTGAAAGTAATCGGGAGAGATTATCAAAGGGAGCTTTCACCTTTTCACTTTTAAAAATCACATCCCCATTGTCTTTTACTAAAATGAACCTATGCTTATCTGATAGCTCCTTTAATGCGTTCCATTTAAATGTTACAGCTTTAACTTCACAATTCAATGTGTCAAGTTTGCTGATTACAGTTTCGAGACTTCCATCTTTTCTCGAGTAATGGCTACCTATGAAAAATTCATTCTCAATTGATTGTGGGTCATTGCATTCCCGGAAATTATTTCCTGAAAAATGGTAAAAATATTCACGCTCGGACAAATTGATGAAGGAACCTCTTCCAGGCAATTGCATATCTCCCAATACCAGAGTTTGCATCTTACCCAGACAATCTATTGTCAGGTATTCCATCAAACCTCCACTGCCAAATGTTTTTCTCAATAAACCCTGATTAGCATCAATCTCTTTTTCTATCTCATCACTAATTCGTTCTCTTTTCTTTGAATGCTCCTCTTCCGAGTAGGGATGATGGTCCTTGACAAACGCAAACCCCAGCCCCATCAAAAGCATAAATCCGAACAGAGAAAGCCCTACACTGAACACCTTGAATCTTGTCAAAACATCTCCGCGCCTAAAGCCAAACAGTGAAATGATAGGGAGGGAAAAAATCATCATCGCCAACAGAAATAGCAACAATGATAAATAACTAAAATCAATTCTAAAGCCCAGCGATTCATAATGTTTTTTACTAATCAACCCGGCAAGAATCAGTTTTTCACCTTCCAGGAAAAATGGAGTGTAATACAAAAAATACGACTGGTCTTGATGAATAATTTCAGCCTTAGTAATAGGAAGGTCTAATCCATCCTTTTCTGTCAATTTCAAGAGTTTTTTACCTATATCCATTGAAGGGTATAGGATTTCACCATTTTCGTCTGCTAAAAGAATTTTTTCGAAAAAATCATGCTGAGCAGACAGGCTGAGAGCATTTGCCAAGGGTATAGTCAAATTAATTTTAGGAGGGTTTCCAACAGAATCAATGAATTTAAATTCTCCATCCTCAAAAAACTCCGGGTTTACAGGATGGCGGATTTTCTTAAGCTCATATTCTCCATTTTTAGAAACAATTTCAAGAGATGAATTTAAGCTATCCTTATTATTCAGGGATTTAAATTCCCTGTATTGTTCTCCCGTGATTGACTTAAGACTTGCTGCAAATTCCTTCCATTCACTTGGGAAATTATTTTCCCCCAACTTTTCAGTAATCACATAACGAACAAACCTGTCTTCATGCTCTGCTAAAAAAGAATGGTAAAAGGAAAAGAACTTGGTTTTAACCATTTCCAGATTCCTGATAGCCTGATTATCCAATTGAACTTTATTGTCCTGTGATTGCTGGAAAAGTATAAACCCCACCACTACAATAGCCGCTAAAAAAAATCCCCATATTTTCAGTTTGCGAAATCCCATGAAAATTCCGATTAAAAACCTATGGAAAGTTACAAAAAATACTGAAAATCAATAATTTATGTTACAATTCTTTTAGTCATTCATATTTGTCTTTACATTTCTAAAGACTCCCGGTACAACTCTGTATATTCCCTACAACATCCTATCAATCTTATTTATTTTGCTGTCTATAAAAGCAGGGCAAGGGTTTATGAAAAGCACTCCTGAATCTATCAAGGTAGGTTTAAGATTTTAAAAAAGTTATACTGAAAAAACCTTTAGAATATCCAAATCAAAGCCTTAGCTTTTCATAATAATACAGCACAGGCACTATGGCATTGCTGAATTCACTTAAGGTGAAATAGCCTTTTTTCTCATCAAAGCAGATCGCTTCACCCTGTGGTTCTGTGGGGTTCCCAAGGATAAAGAGATTTAGTAAATCGGCATGACAAAATCTTCTTCCAAGTTCTGATAATTTTCAAAAAAAAATAGAATTTCAAAAATATCGTAAGCCTAGGTAAATACTGTTCTAAGAAAGACTTTTAATAGAATCATTAAGTATTTATGGATTGAACTTCAAAAAAAAGCCATCAAACCTAATGGCTTGATGGATTTTTAAAAATAGCTATCTCTAAGTGATCTAACAAAAACAAATATGATTAATCACATGAGGAGAAATCGCCGCCACTAAGTTCACCGATCTCGGTTCTGTATGCTGCAATTACACAAAAATCAGCTTCAATTTCTCTTATATCTAAAATAGCGATACCATCTGGAGCTTTTTCGTTTTGTAAGGCACCTTCTTCCATCAAATCAGCCAAAACCGAAAGATCTGTCACAGCTGTATTTCGCATATTCAGTCTCCAGAGGTTTTTGAATTTAGCGATAGTTTCCATGCCTTCATTTCCAAACTCGACATTTCTAGCAATCAAAGTCCCTAAGTCTACATTATTGCCTAATGGGGAAATATCCGTAATACCAGTAACAGTGTTGATGTTGAAATAAGTGATTTTGGTATGCTCACTGAACGGAGTAAGGTCCGAAACCTCTGTTCCATCCAATCTCACAAAAGTAAGATTTGGCATTTTCTCTACCCCAGATATATTTGAGGTAGTAGTACCTCTAAGGTCCAACTCTTCCACAGTTAGAAGTAATTCTTCTGTGATCTCATCTTCATCACCAAGGCCTAGGATCTCTCTCACCCTTCCTTCAAGGCCAGCATCTTCAAAGAAAGAAGCTTCAACTGTATCGCCACAAGTGGAACCATCCCATCCTTCTAGCTCTCCTTGTGGAAACTGATCAACCCACTGAGCGATCAAACATGGATTTGTGATGTTATTATTTTGAAGGTCAAGAGAAATTTTATTCCCATATAAATCAGATAGCTCCTGGGTAAATGCACCTGCCTCAAAGATTGCTACTAAAGGTGTGATATCTGTAATACCAGTATTCCTGATATTAGACTCCACCAATTTTGTGTATTGTGCAAATTGTTGGAATTGCTCATCACCAACTTCAGCATTTCTTAAACTTAGATAATAAAGGTTCACCATTCCATCAAGTGGAGAAATGTCAGTGATATTCCCACATCTATTGAAGTTCAAATACTCAAGTTGTGTCATTCCTGCGAGAGGAGAAAGATCTGAAACAAAAGCCTCTCTTAAGTTAAGGTGCTTTAAAGTAGATTTTCCTGCCAATCTTGAAATGTCAGAAGTTGGCGTTTCTCTCAAATCTAAAAACTCAAGTTCGTTTAGGTTTTGAACAAAATCAAGTATAGCCGCACCTTGACCTTCTAAGTCAAGATTCCAAAGATTCAATTCTTTTAGACTTGTCAGATCCTGTATAGGAGACATATCTGTTACATTGGTAAAGTTCAAATTCAAAACTTCTAAGTTGGTGGCCTTTTCCAAACCAGAGATAGAAGCTACCTGTGTATTTGCAATATTTAAAGTGGTTAGATTTGCCAATCTTCCTACAGTAATATCATTATTGGCTCCAATGTTCAAATCGCTTTTGATAAATCCTTCCAAAAGTTCATCTTCAAACACAACTACCTCATCATTAGGATCCTGAGTTGGGGGAGTGTCATCATCATCAGTACATGCTATCGTCATTGCTCCAAAAAGCAAGGCCAGCATCATTATTCGCAAATTGTAAAGTTTAGTCATGTTTATAAAGTTTAGTTTTGTAGTCTTTTGTAATAATATAGTTCTGGAATAATTGCATTAGAAAATTCACTTAAAGTGTAATAACCACCTTCATGATCAAAGCAAATGGCTTCTCCCTGCGCTTCGGTCGGGTTATATGGTGCCAAGGCTGGCTTTGTGGCCATTAAGTCGGCAAAACTTTGTCCTGCCTCCCTTTTCCAATAATAAATCCTATCGTAATTTTTTACCAAAACCTCCATCCCATCCATAGAAACTGTCCCGGCAGTGGCTCTGGTAAATGAAAATGAACCTACTTCAGTAGCAGTGCTTCGATCTGTAGTGCTTTGTGGGTAAGGAAGTACAAATAAAATAGACCTAAAATCTCTTTTGGTAGCCAAATAAATATCTTTAGTTAATGGATCAACCATTAAAGTTTCCACATCATGACTTTTATCCGGATAAACAAACTTGATCTCTTCGAATTCAAGACTTAAATCTACTATTTGGCCCCTATGAGCCTCTTCGAATTGAGGTTCCTCAAATCTATAAATCGTATAATTTGCGTATACTTGATCATTATCGCCAACATCTCCTATATAGAGGTAATCCACACCTTCTACCGGACCATTAGCAATTTCTATATCCTCCCAATCCCTATTTCTAGTTCCCGGGATTCTATATGCCGCCACAGTCTCACCTGTATTGGCATCAAGTAAAAAAAAGCGGTTATCATTGTTTTTATCTTGATGCGACCACACATAACCAGGATTTTTTCTCGAATAAGCCAGACCTGAAGCTTCTATTAGTGTTGATGCTCCCATAGATTCGGCTGGAGAAGCAAATATGTTTAGTCTTTCCATATTCACATCAGAAAAATCCGCCTCAAATGGAATGTGGTTTTGCCAAATATCAATTGGTGAATCTGCCTCTGTACAGGAAAAACAAAGTATAATAAAAGAAACTATTTGAATTGCTCTTAGCATATAAAAAGGTTTGGGAGCCTTAAGCTCCCAAACTATTAGGTTTTAATTAATTAGCTGGTCCGAAAGCACCAAAGTATTCTTGAGGAGTTGGCGTAGTATAAGTTTTGCCGTTTACCTCGTATGATGCATATCTAGGTGAAAATCCAGTATTAGCACCTGTTAATGCAGGAGATCCAGCACTCAATCTAAAATCAGCATCACTAGGCATTCTGTCTACAGTAGAACCTTCTCTTGCTGCTTCAATATCAAAAGATCCGAGGGCATAATTGACAAACATCGGGTCATTTTCACCCACACCGCCAGCAACATCAGTTTCAGGTCTAGGCTGATCTTCAACTCTTCCAACTGTACCGTTGGAAGGATAAAATTCTTCTACTATGATTTCTTCATCCCCATAGTAATATTGAAAGCCCCACACTGTATTAGCCAAATCAGGCTGATCATCTGGTGGTACCATTCTTAATCCATATCTGGAGTTGACTACTATGTTGTTGAAGCACTGCCCCCTAGAGCCATTTTCATAATTTAGAGAACCTCCTCTACCGGCTTGAACTCTTCTCCAGCCAGAGTCTACGATAGTATTATTATAGAAGTAATTGTCTGCCTGAGGAGTTCGGCCTTTTGAATTAGCCACTTTTAGTCCATTCGTCGCTGATCCAAAAATCAAATTGAAACAGAAGTCACCCACTGTACCTGATTTGGTATTGACTGCTTCACCACCTGTTTCACCATTCAATTCAAAAGTAGAATAAGCAATCAAAGTTTTGGCACCATTCAATCTTATGGCATCATCTTTAGAATAAGCAATTCTAGTATGCCACACAATAAAGTTTGAAGTCAATCCATCATCTTGCATGTAAATTGCATACCTAGGTTCTCCTTCAGAAATTTCACCTTCTTGAACAATTGGGTTATTGGCTTCACCTGGAGCGCCTGCATATTCAATATCAGCATATTCAAATACTAAATCTCCCACAGTCTCAGTGGCAGTAAATCCTCCCCAAAGACCCGCAAAAGTATTTGCAACAGTTCTTCTTCCTTCAGGAACTGTAAATGTTACCCTTGCATTTTCAGTACCGTAAGCATATAGGCTACCTCTTACTACGATCTCAGGGCTACTTCCTTGACGACCATCGCCATCAATGATAACAGTAACTCCTTCTTCTATTGTTAAACTTTCGCCTTCAGGGACCACTACGTCACCTGTAATAGTATACGTAGACCCTGCGGGCCATACTCCTGACACCTCTCCAAACATGTTTTCAGGAGTAGCTACGACCTCCTCGTCATCATCGTCATTTGGATCCTCCGTTATAGGATCTGGATCACTTTCAGAACAAGCTGCAAATCCGAAGATTATCGCTATGATGAAAGCTGATCTCAACCAATTAGTCTTTTTCATAATTTAAAATTTAAGGTTTAGTTTATGGATATTTAATTTCGTTTAAATCTTAGCCCTACTCTGTAAGACTGCCCATAACGATCAGTTCTTACTGTGGTCTCATTTGGGTTGTCTTGATATGGAAATACTGCATCTTCCCTCGCCAAAGGGCTTTTGACAAATAATTGATAAGGTGAATCAAGAATATTATTTACTCTGACAAATAATGTCATGTATTTATTGATCCTTTGGTCAAAAGAAAAATCAAGTTGGGTAATAGGCTTTGACCAATGATCGTTATCCAAGAATGGGGAAACAAATTCTATTCTCTCACCTGTGTAAACTGCTGCCAATTGGATATCAGTCTTCTCAGACTTGTACATAATACTGAAGTTTCCTATATGATCAGCTTGACCCTGTAGTGGTCTTGTTTGATTTTCAATCACCTGCACCAGTTGAGAGCTCTCGTCTGTCGGATCTTCCCTTCTTCTGGTTATTTTGGTTGTGGTAATCCTTGAATTGGTATAGGTATAATTCATCCTTACACCAATCCTTCTGAAGTATTTGATAAAATCAGCCTCCAATCCCCAGTTAAATGCATCACCAAAATTATTTGGTCTCAAGCTAAGAGGCCCTGAGAAAATTCTATCTCTTACGAGTGTGTATTCAATCGGGTCTTTGATATCCTTTACAAATGCTCCCAAAAAAATCTGCTCCGTCAAAGAAGGAAAGTGTTCCCATCGAATATCATAGTTATTTGCTCTAACTCTATTTAAACCTGGGTTTCCTGATTCATCAAATCCATCATCCTCTGACATTCTGTATGGAACAATCTCATGAAAACCCGGCCTCGCTAAGGCTTTGTAATAAGATGCTCTTATATTGGTTTTTGGGTTTAACCTATGCTTAAAACTTAAAGAAGGCAGCAGGTCCAAATAATTCTGACTAGAATCTGGATTAACATTTTGCTGTGCAACCCTAAGAGAATATCCCTGTTCGGTCATTTCTGCCCTTATCCCTGCATGGATTTCCGTATTGAATATATCCCACCTAGTGGTAACATATCCAGCAGCAATCCTTTCAAAAGATTCAAAATTCAATGGATCTGAAACCCCACCTCTTGGATTCAACAGCTGAAAATTGACATCTTCGAAAGAATCCCAATGTATTCCCTGAATTTGAAAGGCAGGATTAAATGGATCAAAAATATACCTATTGAAAAAACTTTCTCTTTCCTTATCCCTATACATTCCACCAAACTTCACTTGGGTCTGATCATTGATCAGTCTTGGAGAATATGTAAAATTTAGATAAAGTGTCAAATCTCTATCTGTATTGTTTTCCCATCTTCTGTTATTCCTTCTTTCTATATTTTGAGGAAGCTCTTCAAAGTTGGCCAGTTCTCCATTTCTAATGAAATTACCATCATCTGGAGATTCGCTTTTTGCTATAGAAGCTACCGCATTCCAATCAAAAACAAAGTTATTTGACAATTTATGCTCACCGCTTGGATTCAGCGTCTGAATATTTTGAAATCTATTAGTAAACCTAGTAATATAAGTCAAGATACCATTTCCCTCCGTGACACTAAAATTTCTACCTTCGGTGTCAGTATCCAGCATATCTCTTACCCGGAAATCATTTAGTTGATAATTGCCATAGTAAAATTTCAATACATTGTTTTCATTGATGTTATAATCCAACTTGCTGTGGATGGCATAACGTTGTTGCTGTGTTGAAGATTCTCTTTCCTGCAGCCTTTGAAGTGTTGGCCTATTAGACCCGAAATTATCCAAGCCTACTCTATACCATTGACTATCTACACCACGGTAACTATTTTGAAAACTTCCTCCAAGCATTACGCCTAATTTGTTATTTAGAAATCTGTCTCCATAAGTCAAACTCCCAATCACATCAGGTAAAGGCATAACATTTTGTAAAACCATATTTTTGGTGGGGAAATCGGAGGTTTCAGCAAAGTAGTCAGGACCATTCTGCTGATAAGGAGAAAGCCGATTAATTGGGCTACGGTCATAGGTATAAAACCCTCGATCCATGTTTAGCTGGTTATATCCTAATTGAATGTCTCCTTCCAACATAAACTCTTCTGGAGCATCCTTCATCACTAAATTTACAGCACCTCCAATAGCATCACCTTCCATTGAAGCATTAAGAGATTTGGAAACTTCAAGTCTTTCAAGCAATTGGGCAGGAAAAATATCTAATGGAATATACCTGTTTTTATTATCAGGCGAAGGGATTTTCACCCCGTTAATAAGCGTATAATTATACCTTTTGTCCATACCCCTGACAATGGCATGCTGGGGATCACCATTGGCATTTCTTTCAATCGATAAACCAGATACCCTTTGCACAATATTGGCAACCGTAATATCTGGAGAAAGCTCAATCGCTCGTTTGGATATAATATTTAAGGTATTGGGGGAATTACGCTCCAAATTTCTCGCCTGCATTTCCGAGCCCTTAATCATGGATGCAGAAAGTACAAATTCTGAGAGATCACTTAATTCTGATTCTAATTCAAAATTTCTCCTGACAGTGTTGCCGTTAAATTCTATTTCTGTGACTTCTCGTGAATACCCCACAAAGGAGACTTCTACCCTGAAATTACCTTCCGGCACATTTTTGATAATGTAGGATCCATCAAGACCTACGATTGAATACATTTTTTCTCCTGCAGATTTGATTTCCACTGTAGCTCCAATCAAAGGTTCACCGGTTTCCCTATCCTTAACCAGGCCGGTAATAATAGAAGCAAATAATGAGGAATACGTTACAGTAACGAATAATAAGAACAGCAAAATCCTTTTCATGCCACAAATGTGGTCAATCGCTTTTACCCCTTCATTTCCTAAATGTTTTTGTTTTGTTACTAATCAGAGATTTTATGTTAGCTAGATGTTAAATCAATTGGATCCAGTAATGCCTTCCCGGGTAAAACCTTTGAAAAAAGTAGCAAGAGAGTATGGCATTGAGTTATTTTAATGTTAACCAGACAAAGAAAGTTGACGTGTAAAATTTGAATTACTAAAAATGAATTTTAAAAATCTTCTCTTGGTGTAAAATGCATGACAAATTATTTTGATATGATCTCTGATTAAACCTATATAGCAAGTATATCTTTACCCATTCATCTTCGCCATCATCTTCCTCAAGACACCTGGGATCAGACGTGAAATGGCGTACATTACTTTTCCATGGCCTGTGATGACGACCATTTTTTTACGGTTAAGAATTGCTTTAACCATGGCTTTGGCTGCTTGATCTGTTGGCCACATCAGATTCGCAGGTCTTGGGTCCTTGGCTTCGGGGTGGAAGTTTCCTTCATTGTCTATTCTTGTGATATTGCTGTCCACAAAACCTGGGTGAATGGTGGTACAAGACACGCCCGAACCAAGTAACTCCGATTGCAAGGTTTCGCCGATATTGTGTACAGCTGCTTTACTGGCACCATAGGCTCCTAGATTGGGATTGGGAACAAAAGCAGCCACACTGCCTATCAAAGCAAGCCTCCCCTTAGTTTTTCGGAGTTCGGGGAGCGCATACTTAGCCGTGAGTGCTAGTCCTGTCACATTGAGCCTCAATTGCCGATCCCATTCTTCTCCAGAAAGCTTTTCAATCTTCCCCATCACCCCTCCACCGGCATTGGCAATACATACATCCAATTTGCCAAAAGCTTCAATAATTTCATGCAAACACTTTTCAATGGATTGCTCTTCCAATACATCGCAGAAAAAAGCTTGGGCTTTGCCTCCTTCCTGTTGGATTTCCTGTACCAGTTTTTCCAGTAATTCCATTCTTCTTGCGGAAGCTGCAACAGTTGCACCTTCTTTGGCAAATGCTTTTGCGAGATGGAAGCCTATTCCTGAAGAGGCTCCTGTGATCCAGATGATGTGGTTTTTGAATTTCATGGATTTATTTTTTTAAATTCATTATTTCCATCGGTCAATGACCCTCATGACCACTCCTAAGGTCCGAAGCGATATTTGCTTTACCACCAATGACTGAAATAAATTTACAAACCAAAAATGGCAAAACCTCTTAAGGCATCCACCAAGTCATTTCTTTTGGATGTGGACAGAGGAGCTAGTGTTTATATTTCACATTTGGTTTTGGGTTTACTCGGACCTTGTCCCGAGGATCGGGAGAACGCAAAGTGAATCGCAACGAGCGCGGAGGTTTTTGCTGTAATCCCGTTACGATCGTTGCGTTTTATTTCGTTGCGCTCGCCGCGAGAAACCATATCTCTAAATTTATTTGTAATTCAGAAAGCCCACAATACCCTAATGATATGATGGTTTTATAAAAACCATATACCTCAATTCACTTTAGGCACTTGTTTAGTATAACAATGTAAACCTCCGCCTAACCAATTATAAGTTGTAGCGTCTATCCAAACCAATTCTTTATCGGGATACAATTGGGTGAAAATCTTTCTCACACGTTCTTCTTTTTCAGCAGAGCTACCAACAGTCAAGTAAGTTGGTAAGAGCACTTTGTCATTGGAAATCAAAAAATTGAGATAAGAAGAAGCAGATAGATATTGCAATGTATCCCCCAATGCTACCTTTTGGTGGGGAAGAAAATACTCCTTGCCAATAGTTGAGTCATTCGATGCCCAGCCTTGTACAACAATAGTTGGTCGGTAGCGCAAGTCCGGCAAAGGAACTTTGATGATTTTGAACGGTCTTCCATCCTGATCTTTAGCTTTGATCAGAATATCATACGTTTCCTTCATTCGGCGATGGTTTTCAGCATGAACAGGATGCGAATCTTTTTCTTCTTCATCCACCCAGGCCAACAGAATGGTATTCGGGTTAGCAAATCGGATATATTCATCTGTATGACCATCGGTACCAATAGCAACATATCCGGGAACGACTATGTCTGTTGGATAACCATCTTCAACCAATCCTTTCCCCACCCAAATAAAATGATGGACTCCCAAAGTGCGCTTGAGTTCATCTTCAATATCGGTTTTACTTAAAGTTGGATTGAGCTTCAGTAACCTGTATTCATTCAATAAGATGGTTCCTTTGCCATTCACTTCTAACTCGCCACCTTCAAAATTCAAGGTTGAAACAATCACCTCCAATCCATCTCTAGCAGCTATCAAACTGTCCGTTTTTTGATTTCGGTTGAAGAAAGATGCATCTGCCTTTGCCTCGTCAGGATCAACACCTTTCTCGATTAAAAAACGTTCAAAAAAATCCTGAAATGACCAGCGATAGTCCACTGCCTTTTTCTCTCCTAACCCATTAATCATATACACTGGACCGACATCTCTAAGTGATATCGCCTGCCGAATAGGAATGGACACAAAGTTAAATACAGCAGTATCTAGGTTATTTTCTACAAGGTACTGCTTAAATACTTGAGGATTTTCGCTGGTATCTGACACAAATATGACAGAAGTCGAACCATCAAGCGCACGGGCTAAATCGGCTGCCAAAGGAAATAATTCAGTGTAATTTTCTGACCAACCAATGATTATGGCTTCTTGTGGCTCCCATTCAGCGGGATAGTAAAAAATTGTAGGGTCCCTTTGCTCTTGCTTGCAGGAAAAAATTACAACTACCAAAAAGACGAAGAAAGATAGGTTTTTCATGAATTGTGGGCTTTTGTTTCTGGCATGCCTTGTCCCGAGCATCGGAAAACCGTGTCAGTTTTTGCTATAGTCCCGTTGCGGTCGTTGCGTTTTTTTTCGTTGCGTACGTTGCGTGAACTAATTCTCCTAAATTTCCATGAAATCCAGTTAGCTAACAATACCCTAATCATGTGATGGGTAGAATTTTGGGAAGGAGAAAAATTAATAAAAAAACAGCCCCTACACCAACTTAACCAATGTAGTAGCAATAGCCTCTGCAAGCTTTGTATTCACCTTGTACTTGTTAGCATAATCCATCCATTTTGACACTACTTCCTGTACTTCTTGGATAATGCCCAGTGGGTTTCGGATGGAATTTTGCTTGGCAATCACCAAAAAATCATCCAGCATAAAATCTTTCCTTTTGCCATTGATACTCAAGCAATCCTGACTGACCCAAACACTTTCAGGCCTGTAAGCATGGCAAATATCATAAGCAGGAGAAAGACTCCATTTCCCCTCCTGATCCATCAGAAAAGCAAAGTTTTTGGTATGGTCGTCACAGTTGCGGGCAAGCACATTGAACACCATCCTGCGATACAATTGCTCCGCTTCTGCATAGGACAGCCGAAGTTGGCGCATCGTCTGAAACAACTGCTCGTAGCTGTAACTGCTCACATTGTTAAAATCAAAATGCTGCAAAGCACAAAAAGTCTGCATGTGGAGCTTGTCTGTTCCATTGACCCTATCAAAACGCCTGGTCATAAAATGGGCCCTTCCCTCCTCTTCTATCAGTCTGCTTTCTGCCATTTCAATCCCAGCATCTACCGCCATCTGATAGTAGGCCATCTCCACTCGGCCATAACCAAAGGTTTCTCCAAACTGCGTATCATTGACCCCATCAAACTTGATCAACCAATGTTCAAATCCAGCATCTTGCAGCGTCTGTCCCGAGCGGATCATTCCTGTAGCTTCATTGTAAGCGATGATGGCTTTAGGTCTTGCACCTCCAGCAGAAGTCCCCATTTTCAACACATCCAATAAGGCATCCTGCATAGCAGAAGTGGTTTGAGCTTCAAAGCGCTCTCTGCTTTCCAACAACTTCTTGGTCGTCTCTATCAAACTTGATAGTTCCAAGGCCTGTCCTTGCTCTTGAGCAGGTAAAGTTGAAGGTTCAAACTCCAAAGCACCCATCCCCCTGTTTCCGATAAAGCAGAGTAATTCCACAGGATTCAGTGAGTTTTCCGCCCGTCCATTGCGGGCCAACCATCCATTGATCAGTTCATTCCCATAGCGATCAGGCAAGGAATCTGCCAACAAACCAGGAAGTCCTTTGAATGTGGTATTTCTCCTCAATTCCGGAAAGCTGAAAATACGGGAACCTAACGGCATCCGAACAGGAGAGATATCCAATTTCCCAGAAGCAAATCTGCGGTCGTATTCAAAAAAAGCCAATTCCTGCCCTTCATCCCATACCACTGCCCCAATCCGCTGCCCCCAAAGCTTCACAAATGCCGTCCTTACCATCCCAGGTCATCTTTAGGAGGAGACTTTTTACTTTTAGAAGCTCGCTTCCATTTGGCTTCATCTTCCTTCGCCAATTGCATAGGACTGATGGTGGTGACCTCCTGAAAATCATTCAAGACGTACAAAGCATCCAGGACTCTTAATACTTTCAAGAGATTCAGTAGCGCTATATTCTCTCCCCTCTCCAACAAACTGAGTGTAGAACGGCTGATGGCTGCCCGCTTGGAAACTTCTTCTTGGGTAAGATTTTGATCTATCCTTCGGGCTTTGACAAAGGCTCCTACCTTCTTCAAAATAGCCGCATCACTTATGTATGAAATTTCAGTCATTAGTAGATTATTTGGCACACTACGAATCATATTTCATACAAATGTACTGATTTATTATGATAATAAATATTTTTGAATGAAATTTCAGTCGTTAACATATTAAAATGTGCTTAATGAATCATATTTCATACACTATAAATAATTGGTTAGAATAGAAATGTAATAAAAAACTACTTGGGACAAGTTAATTGGATACAAAAATCTGCAAGTTTTTTTTGATGTAAAGATCATTACAAGCACAATTGGCTAATCAATAGTTTTTGGATAAAGCAATTTAGAAACCAGAAACCTACCTTAAACACCTCTCCTAATTGGCTCCTGCTGCGTACTGCAATGAATGCCTCCCAATTGCCAATTGAGCGGCATGGCATCGACGAAAAAAAAAATTAATCGTGTGATAACAGGTTCCAAATAAACCCCTTCAGCTATAAAAATTGGGGATTGGATAGCTCAACCAATTGAGGCGACTGATAAGACCTCTTTGAGATAATCTGAAAGCATTATAAAGAGAAAAACTACAGTACCTATCAGGGCGGCACAGCCGCCAATGACACAGGTATGGGCGAGGATGTTTTCTGTTTGGATTTTCATAGTGCTGATTGTCTGGTTGTTATGCTGCCGAACAGCTTTCATAAATGTACGAAATTGAAACAGCATAAACAATACCCTAATTAGGTTATATCAGAATTTTATTACTACTAAAAACTATTTATCAAAACAATTAACTTATCAATAAATAGATTTAAAGAATATTAAAAATACTTCTAGTTCACGCAACGAACGCAAAGATGAACGCAGCGGTCGCGACGAAGGCTACGCTGCGCTCGCCGCGTAAAACCGTAGCGCCCGCTGCGTGAACTCTTTTATTATTATAATTTAAATTGTAAGTCATATTTAAATCGAAAAACTAAAGCTTATTAGCTAACCTATGAATACCATCTTTTAGGTATTTTACATTAAAATTCAATAGTAACCCCAATTTCTTTTCCGATAGCTTCAAGTACGTCAAAGTTTGAGCAAAATGTACGGGAGCAAGTCCATCATTGGCTTTTATTTCTACGATCACTTTGTTTTCCACCAATAAATCCAGGCGAAATCCTGCTTCAAATTTTACTTCTTTGTAAACGAGGGGAACTGGCACTTGGGAGACCACAAAAATACCGGCCTGAATCAATTCATATTCCAGAGCCTTTTCATAAACTGATTCCAATAATCCGGGACCCAAGTTTTTATGAATTTCAAAGGCCTTATCCAAAATGATGGTTGCTATTTCATTTTCTTTCATGATTTAAAAAATTTATTTGACTCAAATTACAAAAGAAAATAGAGCTGTAAAAACTTAAAAATATGAATTAGTCGGTTAATTAATCGGTTATCTTACTAATAAATTTCTCGCAACGAGCGCAACGAAAATAACCCATGTATAATGTAATCGTTGCGGCCGTTGCGTGATTCCCTTTGCGTCCGCTGCGTGAAACAAAAAATCTAAAATTCTAAATACACCCTCACTTCATCCGAAAGCACCAAACTCTTCTCCCCTAGTCCAAAATCCAATCGATCAATAACAAACTCTCCTTTAAACTTCCTTTGTTTTTCTGAATTAGCCACAGAAAATGGAATTTCCACCTCCTTTTTAACAGCCCTAATCTGAAGCTCAAAAATCCCTATAAAAGTATTTTTTCCATTGGTTTTGAATGACTTGGATTGCAAACGTATTTCAGGATATTTCTTCACATCAAAATATTCCCTGCCTTGCAAATGCCTATCCCGTAACTTGATGCCCGTTTCTATACTGACTGGATTGGCTGTTCCTTGGATGCTCGATTGAGCCAATTTCTTCGGATCAAAATCCACCTCCACCATCCAGTCCGAAATTGTCCCATCCACTGTGATGCCTGCATTTTTGATTTTGAATTGAATTGGGTTTTCTGGTTTGATCGTTTGGGCTACAAGTGAAAATGAAATAAATAAAATCACTAACAACAAACTTAGCGTTAGTTGGATTTTCTTCTTTTCCAAGATTGAGTTCACGCAGCGATCGCAACGTAAAATACGCAACGAGCGCAGCGGGTCAAGAACAATATCCAAATATCCAGTATCCATCAATATCAATATTCAAAGCGTCAACAAATACGTAATCAAAGCTTTCCTGTCCATATCATTCAACTCCATCCCAAATTCATGCCCCTTTACAGCCTTGGTTTTAACATCATGTGGTTTGAATGCGGTAGGTACATAATCATCCCTTAGTCTGTCAGAATCAAACAAATCTTCCAACTTGGCCAGGGAAGCATCATGAAGAAAGGGTCCCCTGTACCATAATCCCAACAAAGAAGGGACTTTATAATAGCCCGTTCCTCTTCTGGTCTTCATCGTGTAACCAGGATCTGTACCTACAGATATATCGAAGATGTCATATTTGTCATAATGTTCATCGGGGACTTCAAACCCATCGGCAGGGGTCAACTTATTATTGGTAAAAAGAGGCGGGGTATGACAGGTAACACAGCCTTGTTCGGCGAAAATGATCCTTCCTTTTTCGCTCAATTCACTGGACTTGTTCGGATTTTCAGGAGGAGTTAAGAAATAAACATACTTTGCAAGTGCATACAATTGTGCTTCTGAATGTCGATCATGGGTTCCCGGAAAAAAAATGGGCTGACCGCTGTACAGTCGTTCTTTGGTCAGGCCCAGTGAATTATAATCCCCATAAAAATTCAAAAAATCCAAGGCCTGATTCATGGCGATATAACGCATCATGTCTTCGATATTTCTGTGTTGTCCCAAACCCCCATGATCCAGGTATTTTCTATCCTTTACTCCAATAAGGTTAGGTGCCTGAGGAGGATACAAAATACTAGTTCCTTGCCTGCCAAAGGCTCCTTCTGGCACTGCCTTATACGCTTCAATAATAGCATCTTTACCACTAGAAAGAAGTTGTCCATGCGGGTCTCCTTCTACAAATGGACTTCCAAAAAGTGCATTTGTGACTCCTTGGATACCTCTTTCCGATGCACCGTCTGACTCAAGTGCAAATGCAAATGCCTTATCTCCAGGCCAATTTCCTTGGGCACCCTTCAGCAAAGACCCATCCTCCATTACCCGGGTATGGCACATAGCACAGGAGAGATTGCCCAAATATACTTTCCCCTTGCCTGACACTACCCATTGTGCAAAAGGCATTACTCCCTCTGGAGTTAAGGGCATATTGGTTGCTTTATAAAAATCAGGATTCCGCACATGTTGGGTATTGATGATTGCACCAAGGGTGTCAATGGGGTAATCAAATAATAACTCCCCTGCCCTGATCCAATCCTCTTCGGTCAAGAGCTTGCTTTCATCCAATACAACCTCGGCTTCTTGTTCGTGCAGCCATTCCCAATACCCTTCAGGTTCATGTTCCGGATGATACACAGGATAAGTTTTAAAAATGACCCGCTCGGGCAAATTATAATAAAACTCCTCAGAAACAGGCTGTGCGGAAAAATCCGGATTGGAATTGGGTAGTTCCCAATCCTTCATGGCTTCATCAGTCCAAATGCGGGGGATTTCAATGACTTTAAAAATTACATTACCCTGATGCATTAAACCGAAAGCTAGCAATGGAAGTAACATGCAGCCATACAACCACATTGGGATCCTAGAAAGCTGTTTTTTAATTTTCATACTTATTCCTTATTATCAATCTTTTACACAATTTACCATTTTCAAAAACCGAGCACAATACCCTAATCATGGGATAAGACCTGGCAGGTCTCAGTCAAAAACTTACCAAAATTTCAATTCCACGTCTTGTCTCGCCTTGGTTCTGGAAATCACCTTGTACGCAAAGCGCTGATTGGTGCCTAGAATGCTTCCCTCGGACTCGATGACCAAGAGGTAATCTTCTTCAGTCCTAGGTTTATTATATTCTTCATACCTTGAGGCAATCCCTTTTCGGGGATTGAGGGCTTCTAATTCAGGAAGGGTTAGTATACCATCCGAAATGGCATTCAATAGGGGAGCACTATCCACAAACCAAACCGGCATATTAGACCCTGTTCCATAAGCAATGGCCGGAAATGTACCCATAGGTGCATTTGGTTCAATCAAGCCTCTCCCAGAAAGTGTCAAAGGACAAAAAAATCCATTCGGAACATGGTACAGGTCGAGCAAATTGAATTCAGGATCTATACATTGAACCTCCCGCATCATGGGAATCACAATGGTACCATTGGACTCCATAATCAGTTTATCAGGACCCAAAACTGCAATTCTGGCATAAAATGGTGGTCCTGGATCATCTTCTGGAAAAGCCAGCTCAACAAATGCATGATTGGCTTTCATTTCTTCGTATTCCATTCGGGCTTTTTCAAGCTCGGAAACTACAGGTTGTTCATCTTCATTAGCGCAAGCCAGTACCAAAATAACTGAAACTATGGCGGCCTTGCTTAACTTGAAGTAAATTGCTTTTTCCATGACTTTGATATTAGGATTTCAAATAATTACCCTACAAACCTAGTCTCAAAGCAAAAAAATGGATAGTAAGAAAACGACATGTTTATTTAAATTGTACAAAGTACCATGTACGAAGTACCAAGCTACGCACGTCATGGTTCATTGTACTTGGTGCTTGGTACCAAAAACTAAAACCTAATTTCCTTCTGAAATCTCAATGGCTTCCTTTTCAACTCCTCCTCCATCATCGTGGGAGTGATTCCTGCAAAGTCTTTGAAGTCTTTGATAAAGTGCATCTGATCGTAATATCCGGAGAGATAAGCTATTTCTGACCAATTGGGTCTTTCAGATCTTTCAAAAAGTCTGTAGGCATTGGAAAACCTGATCAATCTGGAATAGACCTTCGGGGAAAGCCCCAATCTTTCTTTACATTTTCTTTCAAATTGCCTCAAGCTCAGGCATGCCAAATCCGCCACTCGAGTGATTGGCATATGGCCTTGGTAATTGAGCATGTGAAAAAATGCTTTGTCTACAGGAAGCAACTCTTTGACCTTGATTAATTTTCCAAATAAGTAATGCTCTATGCATTCATGGATGTTGTCCAATGACTTCATTTCGGCACACCTTTCTACTAGTTCATTGATATCCGGTCCCATCAATTCTAATCCGTCAAAGCCATCATCAAAAATCTCTTCCATAGGAATTCCCAGTAACCTAAAAAGACCTCCAGGACGGAAACCTATAACTGCAACTGTATAATCATGGCTAACTGTCAACTCCATTCGGGTTACCTGTGGGCCTACTACCACTGCTTTTGGCCTTAACTTAAATTTATTTTCATTGACTTTTTTTGCTTGGAACTTCTCTTTGATATACAAAAAAATACAATGCTGGGGTGTTGGAGGATATTGACCGACAATTGCCCCCTCACCTGGTTCAAGGATATGATCCACCAAGAAAATACTTTGGACAAAACTTGCCAAAAGCGGATGGGGGTCGAAAAATTTGTATTGGATCATATTTTTATCTTCATTTTAGCATCAAGACATATATTTAATGTAGAAGATATTCATGGATATTTGGATATTGATAGATATTCAATCCAGACCTGCCAGGTTTTGAAAACCTGGCAGGTCTCAACCAATATCTTATTATCTAAAAATATCCACTAATATCATTTCAAACCAAGCCTTCATTAATCGCCTTCGATACCGCCTCAGTCTGACAATGGACCTGAAGCTTTTCATAAATACGCTTGATGTGGGTTCGCACAGTATCTATACTGATTTTACAATCGGCTGCAATCAACTTAAAGCTATTGCCTTTGCTTAATGAAAGCAGCACATCTTTTTCCCGCTCAGTCAATCCATAATCTATTGATTCCTGTGGCTTCTGCATAGATTGGATCACCAACTTGGCCACAGCAGGTGACATCGGAGCACCTCCCTCCATAATTTCATCTATCGCTGAAAACAAACGGGTCGCAATGTATTTTTTCAATAAATACCCTGAAGCTCCTGCTTTGATTGCATTCAGGACATTTTCAGAATCATCAAATACGGTAAGAATCAAAATAAATGTCTCAGGTAGCAACTTTTTAACCAACTTGGTTGCTTCTATTCCTGACCTTCCCGGCATTTCAATATCCATCAGAATTAAATCAGGATGGTATAGCTTTATCTGCTCTTCTACATCATTGGCATGTGCAAAAGCTCCCAATAGCTCCATACCCCCACTCAAAGCAACCATACTGCTGATGCTTTCGCGGAGAAGGTCGTTGTCTTCGTATAATAAAACCTTAATGGGCATATCCTTGGTTTTCAATGGGACTTCAATTATGGCTAAGTTCTTTAATTGAAATATACCTTCGGTGAAATAGAATGGAAATATGCTTTGCGAAATAAAGTGGAAATAAGCTTAGTTAAATATATTTAAACGAAACACACTGTAATACAGCGTATTGAATTCCTTTATTTCTACCCTATTTCAATTTTATTTCCATCATATTTCCACCTTATTTCTACTTTATTTCCACCTTATTTCAATTAACCTAAATATCGCCAAATTCATCAACCTAGAAAATACCCCAATCATGTGATAAGAAAACTCAAGCAATCGGCGCACTGAGTTGGATGGTGGTACCCATGTTGGGGAAGCTTTCAATGACCATATTTCCTCCCATCATGCTGGCTCTTTGCTGCATATTAAAGAGGCCATTGCCTTTTTTGATATGTTCCTGATCGAAGCCCTTTCCGTCATCCTTGATCAGAAGGTTCAATTTTCCGCCCTCCATTTTCAATTTGATATCCAAATGCTTGCTTTCTGCATACTTGGCAGCATTGTTAAGCGCCTCTTTAAAAATCAAGAAAAGATTTCTCCTTTTCTCCAAATCGAGCTTGATATGCGCTGCACCTTCTCCAATTTCGAATTGATAAGTGATGCCTTTAGGTTCTAGAATCTCTGCAACAAACTCCTGCATTTTGCTGAGCAGCTGCTCCAAGGTATCATTATTGGGATGGATAGACCAGACGATATCACTCAATTTATCCATCATATTGGCCGTCTGATTATTGATTTTTGAAAAAAGATTTTTATCGGGCGTACCTTCTTTTTGAAGGGCCATCTGGGAAAGTATATGAATACTCGAGAGCGTACTTCCTAAGTCATCATGCAAATCTCTTGCAATGGAGTTTCTTAGTTTTTCCACCTCCAAAAGCCTCTTGGTACGACCCACTATTCTGTATTTATTGACTAAAATCCCAGCAATCAAAATCAAAAAAGAGAAAATCACGATTGTCAAATTTTGCTTGGCTTTCCGTTTGGCCAATTCAGCCCTGTCCAATTCCTGTTCGGTTTTCAGCAAGCTAATCTCGTTTTCTTTAAGGTCTAGCGCGTACGTAGATTCTAACTCCTTGAGTTGGGCTTGTAAGGCCCCTATACCTATGGAGTCCCGGTATGCATATTCCAAGACTTGTGCCTCCAAAGCCTCCTTGAATTTGCCTTGAGCTTGGTAATACTCTTTCAGATTTTTAAAAGCTGTAATAGCATCTCCCAATTGTTTTTGATTCACAGCACTTTCGGAGGCGGCTACCAAACTTTTGTATGCTTCTTTTTCTTGAGATAGCATATGCTGTGTTTTTCCTAGATCTGCCAATATTTTAGCATCATAGGTACTGATACCAGCTTCTTTCAATACTTGTTGGGCTTTTTGGAAATGAATTAAAGCCTGTTCATACTCCTCCATTTCGCTGTAATTCTTCCCAAGGTTGTATAATTGGATGCCTACCATCTCTTTGAGCCCCAATTCTTCCTGCTTTTCCATCGCCATGGTAAAATATTCTTGAGCTTTCAGATGCTGCTTGGTGTCCATGTAAATACTGGCTAGGTTTCCTATCACCATAGACTCCCCTCTTTTATCCTCCAAAAGTTTTCTGTATTCCAATGATCTCAAAAGGTACTTTTCAGACTCTTCATAAATCTTGATATGGTAGTGGGCTGTTCCAAGACTATTGTAAACATAAGCCAAACCGGTCTTATTTTGGGTTTTATCAAAAATATCTAAGGCCTTATAGGTAGCATCAAAATTGGCTTGTTGATTATCCATCTGCTTGTAAACATTGGAAAGGTTGATATATAGACCGCCTACATTGTCTAAACCAATTGCCTGATGGTCCAATTTGATGGCTTTCTCATAGCTAGCTAAGGCCTGCTCAAACTTCCCAATTCTATTATAGTGGATACCTTTTCCATTATACAGTGTGTAGACTAGTTTTTGGTCATTAGGGTTGGCTTGTATTATTTTTTCGGCTTTAGCAAAATAATAATCTACAGAATCCAGTACCCCAATAGCTGAATAATTCCCCGCTAAACGGATAGCAGCACTGACTTTGAATTTTTCAAAAGAAGCATCATCCTTCATTTTTAAAAGAGCCCAGTAATTTTCAGTAGAGCCCTTCAGGTCAGAACGCTCCAAATTAATCCCTAAGTTGAGCAGGGCCTTGGCATGTAGGGTATCTTGAATATTTTTATTAATAATGTTTTGAAGACTATCCTGTTTTTGTGATTGAGAAAAAACAGGATTGTTGATGCTAAAAAAAAGCAAAAAGAAGTATTCTTTTTTTCCTAAAAAGTGAAGAAGGTTACACCTCATAAATTTATTATTTACATATTAGTAATATACCAAATCTTCAATAACATAATAAAAAAATTGCAGAATTTAATCTCTATAAATTTTGAATAAGCGAAGTAAAAGCAAATTTTAAAATCATACTTATAATGAAGAATTGGCAAATCAGAACGTAAGGTTTATCTGTGTTGAGGATGTTGATCTCATTAAGTGCTCAGGTCAGGTTCATGATATTTTTGATTTTAAGCGCTTTGATCCGAACAGGGACAAACTCATAGCTGAGGTTCCTGATAATAAATTTTAAGCTTTATCCTCACCTTTGTGCCTAAAATCCGCTCATAACCAAACATCAAATGCTTAGACCATATAAATTTATATCTCTGTTATGCTGCCTGAAACAAGCCCCTTCACTACCTACATTAGTATATTGTAAGGAGATTGGATTTGACTTTGCATACCCAAACCAATAATGGGGAAAATACTTGTGTAAAGCACGCCCCAATCTGTTTACTTACAAATTTTTTATTTACATTAAATAATTTATAATTACCTAAAATATATTTTTTATGCATTTAATTATACTTATTATAGCTTGGCATAATTAATGAACTTAAGATATCAGAACAAAAGGGGTAGCTCACTACCCTACTTGAATACCAAATAAATTTTATAACTAAACCAATTATTATTATGAAAACCAAATTAATTATCCCGGGTATCTTTATTTTAGGACTAGCAACAGCGCCATTGGCTGTAAATGCTGCTTCAGTAGAACCTATTGCTTTCGAAACCAGCTTCACACAAGAAAAAGAAAAGGTGAAGATTGAGGAAGCAAGACTTCCACAACCTGTGAAAGACGCAATCAAGAAGGACAAAAAAACAAATGAGGCTGATGTAAAAGAAGCTTGGCAAATGATGGGTGATGATGGCAAAGTCTATTATGCTATCAAATTTGACCATAATGGCACTGAAATGTCAAAAAAATATGATGCCGCTGGAAATGAGAAAAAAGACAAGGATTTGAAAAAAGATTAATTTTTTTTTAATCTATAATTGATAAAGCACCGGGAACTCCCCGGTGCTTTATTTATTTATAACATGAATAAATATAAAAAATTGAAATAAGAATTATTTTGAAGTGTCTTTGATAAAATCAGCCAAGTCTTTTTTAAACTTTTCCAATGATGGCATATGCGTATAAAACATATGGCCTGCTTCATAATAAGTCATGATGATATTATCTCTGATTTCCGGTCTTAGATTCATTTGATCTACAGTGTGCTCTACTCCATAAAACACCGTAGCTAAATCATAGTAGCCATTCATCATGAGTACTTTCAAGTTTGGATCCTTGTTCAAAGCATCAGCCATATCTATTGCCGTATTGATAGAAATCATACTTCCCCAGCCTTCATTTCCCTTATGGGACCAATCCCACTTAAATCCTGGAGAAGCATAAGCTGAAGTTTTATAGGTAAGATCCTTACTTACGCCTAAATCCCTATGGAAATAGTCTAAGAACCCTGTTGTATAGGCGGGTGATATTGCATCACTCTGCGGGTCGGTTATTGAATATTGGTTTTGAGGCATTGGATTGATTCCTTTGAATCTAGAGTCAAGACGTCCAACAGTCATCCCTTCATCGCGCAATAACTCATTGAAGAACTCATTCGCTCTCATTCTAAGATTATTTCTTTGCCATATTTCAGATGAAATTCCCGTAAACTGTTCCATTTTTGAAGCTATAGCACCTTTTTCAGAGTCAGTCAATCTACCCCCTTTAAACAAAGCAGGCATATATTCTTCTTCAGTAAACTTCCTTGCTTTGTCTACAAATTCTTCTAAATCTGGGGTTTTATTGGCCAATTTATCATGATACCATGCGGTGGCAGCATAGGAAGGGAAATGGACCAAATAGGAATTGCTCTCTTGGACAGGAAAAGCCAAAGACCTGATATCAAAAACTGAAGAAACCATTACCACACCATTCAAAGCGTATCCCTTATCCAAAAGATACTTCATCACACCTGCATTTCTCATGGTACCGTAACTTTCTCCTAAAATATATTTAGGAGATTGTAACCTATCATACTCTTTCAAGAATTGCATGATGAAAAGGCTAATGGCCCTGATATCCTGATCAACTCCCCAAAAATCTTTCCCTTCAGCCTCCCCAACAGGCATACTAAGTCCTGTACCTATAGGGTCCATCATCACCACATCAGCAACATCCAAGATGGAAAAATCATTATTAACAAGCTCGTATGGCGCTGCAGGCGTATATCCAGGGTCCTGCACTACAATTCTTTTAGGTCCCATTACTCCCATATGTAACCAATAGGATGAAGAGCCTGGCCCTCCATTGTAGGAAAAAATAATAGGTCTTTTTGAAGGTCCGTCTTCTTTAAAATAAGCGGTGAATCCATGCAGCGCTATTGGCTTATTGTTTTCATCTCTCAAAAGCATCGTCCCCGCACGGGTTTTGAGGCTGTGTGTGGTCCCTCCAATCCTTACTGTTTGAGTAGATGTGAAGACTTGAGCTTCCGGTATTTCTTTAGATGTCTCTTTTTCTTGGGCAAAAGAAATTGATACACCCAAAAAAAGCATTAGTACAAATAAGTTAAATTTTCTCATATAGCTATTGATAATTTGAGTTTGAAGACTCAATCTACATAATATTCAATAAAAGGTACAGAAATGCTTCAGCTTCTACAAAAGTGGCGTTTTGCTACAATTAGCAGGATTAATCGGATATAAACGGATATATCCGATTAAGCTGATGTCAGTTTGAAAAAGTCTTCTGAAATTCAACATAAGCTTTTTAAAAGGCTAAAATCTTTTCACAATTAACACTAAAAAAAATGAGCAGTATGAGAAACAGGGTACAACTGATCGGGAGATTGGGTACCAAACCGGAAATCAAGGAATTTGATGGAGGCAAAATCAAAGCCTCTTTCAGAATGGCCACCAAAGATTTTTACAGAAATCAAAAAGGAGAAAGTGTGGAAGAAACCACATGGCACAATGTTGTAGCTTGGGATAGGTCTGCCGAAACCGTTCAAAAATACACGGATAAGGGCTCTGAAATAGCAGTAGATGGGAAAATTTCAAATCGCTCTTGGGAAGATAAGGACGGAAATAAAAAGTATATGACCGAAATCGTGGCAGATAGCATAATGCTCCTAGGAGAAAGGGTGGCCAAACTGGCAGAATAATTTTAAAGGCCGTCAGATTTTTTTTAAATGAAATCCGTGAAAACCATCCACTGACGGCCTTTTTTATTCTATTTCAGGAGTATAGCCAACCCTAATATTTTCACACTTGCTTTTCAATTATAAACCGCTTCAATTTCTACCCAAAGAAATCAAGCTTTCTTGTCATTTGCTTTCAATAATGAGTATTTTTGGAATTGAAAAGCCTATTAACTATGAAAAAAATAGCTGTTTTAACTTCCGGTGGAGATGCTCCTGGAATGAATGCATGTATCAGGGCAGTAGTAAGAACTGCCATATTTAAGGAACTTGAAATCTATGGCATCAGCTACGGATACGAGGGAATGATCAACGGACGGATCAAAAGAATGCACTCTTACTCAGTCAGTAATATAATCCAAAGAGGCGGAACCATTCTCAAGTCGGCAAGAAGTGAAGAATTCAGGACCAAAGAAGGAAGGAAAAAGGCCTATGAACAATTAAAAGCCTTTGGAATAGAAGGTTTGATTGTTATTGGAGGAGACGGAAGCTTCACCGGTGCCAAAATATTTTTCGAGGAATACGGTATACCTACTGTGGGCTGCCCGGGAACCATTGACAATGATATCTATGGAACAGATTATACCATTGGCTTTGATACAGCAGTAAATACTGCTTTGGAAGCGATTGACAAAATCAGGGATACTGCCGCAGCACACGACAGGATCTTTTTTGTGGAAGTAATGGGAAGGGATTCCGGTTATATCGCTCTGGAATGCGGAATCGGCGGTGGTGCTGAGTTTGTCATGATACCAGAAACCTCAACAGACCTTAGGCAAGTCACTAAATCATTGAAAAATTTAAGAAAGTCTAAATCTTCTTCCATCATAGTGGTTGCAGAAGGAGATGAGGAAGGCGGAGCGGATGAAATAATGGAAAAAGTGAAGGCCAAAATCAATGATCCGGATAAAGAATTCAAGGTGACAACTTTAGGACATATCCAAAGGGGTGGAAATCCTACTGCAAGAGACAGGGTATTGGCTTCGAGGTGTGGAATGGCTGCCGTTGAGGGTCTTATTTCAGGAGAACAAAATTGCATGGCAGGAATTGTAAATGGAGAAGTTGTATATACCTCTTTCGATGACTGTATCAACAAAACCAAACATTTGAAAGACGACCACCTCAAACTGATTGAAATTCTAAGTATCTAGATTATGGGATTTATACCAATTATTACTACGCTGAGTGCTGCTATTATCCTTTTCTTTTTGACTGTAAATTACAGCCTGAACACAAAGAAAAATAAAGTTATCAATCTTCAAAAAGATATATTACAGGCACTTAAAAAACTGGGATTACTGGAAAATCAATTGGAAGATAATCAGTCAAATAAATTACTTGATCTCCAAACCATATTTAAAAATGCAAAAGCAAAAGTAGACAAAGATAAAACAGATGAATTTATAGCCTCCGTTCAGGCACCTTACCGCGCTCTGAAGCTCACCTTGATACAATACAACAATACCATCGCTAAAAACCCTTACACCTTTGTAGCAAAACTAATGGGCCATCAAGAAATCAAGTTAAAATAGCTTCCATTAAGAATTATTGATCCGGGATTTTATAAAACTCTCAATCGTCTGGCAGTCGTCTGGATGAAACCAGGTATATTCAGGATCCTTTCTAAACCAAGTAAGCTGCCGCTTGGCATACCTTCTGGAATTTCTTTTCAAGAGACGAATGGCTTCCTCCTTATCATATTTGTTCTCCATAAAACCAAAAATCTCAGAGTAACCAACCGTCTGTAAGGCATTGAGATGACGGTAAGGAAACAAGTTTGCTGCTTCCTCAAACAAACCATTCGCTATCATTTGATCCATCCTTAGATCTATTCTTTGGTATATTTCGTCCCTTTCTCTCTCCAAACCAACCTTAATGATTTTGAATGGTCGCTTGACCTTTTTCTTTTTCCTGAATACTGTATAGGTTTTCCCAGTCCCTCTACAGATTTCCAAAGCCCGCATCAGTCTTTGAGGATTTTTCTGGTCTACAATTTCAAAATATTCAGGATCATGCATTTTTACTTGCTGCTGCAGATATACCAAGCCTTTACTGCCGTATTCTGATATAATATTTTCACGGATTTCCGGAGAAATATCAGGAATATCATCAAGTCCGTTACATATGGCATCTACATAAAGTCCGGATCCTCCTGTCAGTATGGCAACATCCTTATTTTTAAATATCTCATTTAAAATATTTAAGACATCATTTTCAAAATCTTTGACATCGTAACTTTCATGTATTGATTTGAAATCCACCAAATGATGAACTGCCCTAGTCATTTCCTCTGCATTTGGTTTAGCAGTACCCAAATTGGTTTCCTTATAAAACTGTCTGCTGTCAGCCGAAATAATCGCTGTATCAAGATAGTTTGCAAGTCGAATACACAACTCCGTCTTACCTACCGCAGTAGGGCCAATTACCACAATTAAATAATTATTTTTATCTTCCAAATCTATTTTTGCTTTGTACTCACTATACTTGTCAAAAGTATTACAAAACATATGAAAAATAAAAAGGTATTGATAGTGGATGATAATGCGCTCAATAGAAGGGTATTTGAAAACATCATCGGCCAGATGTACCAATTCGAATCGGCTGAAAACGGAAGCCATGCTATAAAAAAGCTTAAGGAAAATTCATATGACCTGATTTTAATGGATATTCAGATGCCTATAATTGACGGTATCAATACTTTAAAAACAATAGGCTCTGATCAGCTTTCCAATGCTCCTGTAATTGCAGTCTCTGCTTTTGCAAGCAAAGACGACAAAGATTATTTTCTTTCGACTGGTTTTGATGATTTTATTCCAAAACCTGTGAAGCCTAAAGTTTTGCTTGAAACTATACACAGGCTGATACAGCAAAATGAGCAAGGATCAAATGAAAGTTCAATAGATTGGGAAACTTTCGAGATCCTAGACGACAAAGTCGTAAAACAGTTAATGAAATATAATAATATTGATAATATCAACCTTGTCTATGAAGACTTTTTTGAAGAGTCAGAAAGGCTACTATCAGATATTGAGGCATTAATTAGGGTAGAAAATTTCCCTGAAATAGGAGGTAAACTACATATTTTAAAAGGAAATTCGGGCACCTTAGGCGCTATGCAATTGTTTAAATTTTCAGAGTCATTTGAAAAAAACATAAAAAACAGCAACTTTGATACTACCTTTGAAGAATATTTATATTTACGCAAGCTTTACAGTTCTTTTAAAAAACATTTTCAATCTAATCAACTATTTCATCAATGACAAAGTCAAAAAAAGTACTTGTAGCAGAAGACAGTTCCGTAATCATCAACTTAACTAAAAATGTTTTGATGTTTGAAAATTACGAAATCAAAGCTGTGAAAAATGGACTACAAGTATTGGAGTGCATTGAAAAGGAGCACTTTGACCTCATCTTAATGGATATTAACATGCCTGTCATGGATGGGATTGAGTGTACCAAAGCAATCCGCAAACTTGAAAACAAAGAAAAAGCATCCCTACCCATTGTGGCAATCACAGGGAATTACAAAAACTACACCTTAGATGATTTCAAAAAGGCAGGATTGGATGATTATGTTCAAAAACCACTTGATTACGATCTTCTATTGGCAACTGTAAAAAAACATCTCACATAGAATACAGTTTCATATGAGTATCAAGTATTCCAAAAGTTTTCTGGATAAGCTCGAAAATATTTTCGCTGCTTCAGATTACATTTTAAGATACGAAAAAGGAAATTTTAAATCAGGATACTGTGTACTCAAGGACTCAAAAATTGTCATCATTAATAAATATTATACCTTGGATGGTAAAATCAATACTTTGATAGATATCATAAAGGAAATAGGTTTCAAACCCAAAGATTTTGAAGATAAAAAAATACAGGACTTGATCGCAGAATTACAGCAAACAGAACTAAAACTTTGAAAATCACATTTTTAGGTACAGGAACTTCGCAGGGAGTCCCGGTAATCGGTTGCGATTGTCAGGTCTGTAGTTCGATAGATTTTAGGGATAAAAGAACCCGTTCTTCAATATTTATAGAAACGCAGGGCATAAAAATAGCCGTAGATACAGGTCCAGACTTCAGAGCACAAATCCTCCGAGAAAGAATCAACCGGCTTGATGCTATCCTTTATACACACGAGCACAAAGACCATACTGCCGGCATGGATGATATCAGGCCTTTCAATTTCGCCCAGAAAAAAGACATGCCTATTTATGGTACCAAAAAGGTTTTGGCTCAGATTAAAAGGGAATTTTCCTACGTTTTCGCAGAAGTCAAATATCCAGGTGTCCCTTCTGTAGTCCCCCATGAGATCCAAAATGAAGCTTTTGAAGTAGAAGGAGTCTCAATTCTACCAATAAAAGTCATGCATTATAGACTCCCTGTATTTGGATTCAGAATTGATGATTTCACCTATATTACTGATGCAAAGACTATCGATAATCAGGAATTGGATAAAATTAGGGGTAGCAAAATACTTGTGGTTAATGCTCTTCAAAAAACGCATCACATTTCGCATTTCACTCTGGATGAGGCAGTGGCATTAGTACAAGAATTAAAACCGGAGATGGCATATTTTACCCATATAAGCCACAAATTAGGTACCCATCAAGAAGTGGAAAATCAACTCCCAGCCAATATAAGACTTGCATATGATGGCTTGAAAATCGAAATTGCCTAATGCATTTAAACTATCATTTTTTGAAGTTCTTATGCCCTGCATTAAAGGGCTCATTAACTGGTAAACGCATCTATGAATGTTTTTCTCAAAACAAAGACGAACTGGTTATTGGCTGTAGTGATGGTCACAATCAAATTTTTATCAGAGCCAACTTACTTCCTGTAATTTCTGCTTTGTCTTTTCCTGATGACTTCAAAAGAAGCAAACGTAACACCATTTCGCTTTTCCCAAATATCATAAACCAAGAAATATTGGATATTCAGGTATTCAAAAACGAACGTGCCTTTTGGATTGAGCTTCATAAAGGCACCCGCTTGGTCTTCAAACTTCACGGCACAAGGAGTAATGTTCTGGTTTATGAAAATGGACAGGATTTACCAGGATTATTATTTAGAAATGAACTGAAAGAGGATAAAAATATTTTATTCAAAGACTTGGATGTCAACTTGGATTTAAGTCTTCAGAAGTTTACGGAATTGGAGGGAAATGCATCTAAGTTTATCCCTACACTGGGTAAAATACCACGTAGGTGGCTCAAATACAAAGGTTTTCCTGAAGCAGACTTACAAGTTAAATGGAATTTACTGCAGGAACTTCTCGATATTTTGGACACTCCTCTTTACAGTATAGTCAAGGAAGAAAATGAATATAATCTGAGTCTATTACCTGAGAACAAAGCCATTTTTCAATCTATCGATCCGATCGTAGCTTGTAATGAACTTTTTAGGTATAAAGTGGTCATTCAGGCATTTGAAAAAGAGAAAAAACAATGGAGCAAGACTTTTGAAGATCAAAGGAAAAAAGCCATTTCCTATATCAAAAAGACAGGAGCAAAGCTTTCCGAAATTGAAAATGAAATCGCTCCTTCACAGGTTGCGGATATCATCATGGCTAATCTTCATCAAATTGAACCGGGAATAGAAGAGGTTGTGCTCTTTAATTTTTACACTCAAGAAAACCAAACTTTTCGATTAAAGAAAAATGTAAGCCCCCAAAAATTTGCAGAATCCTTATACAGGAAATCCAAAAACAGGAAAAAGGAAATACAGCACCTTAACGAAAACCTTGAGCTTAAAGAAAAACAACTGGAACAAACGGAAAAATGGCTACAAGAACTTGAAGCAATCAGCCATTTTAGGCAACTCAAGGAGTTTGTCAAAGAAAACCATTTGGTCAAACATCAAAAGGATAGGGAGGAACAAGTACCGTTCAAGCGTTTTGAAATTGATGGGTTTGAAGTCTTGGTTGGGAAATCAGCTAAAGCCAATGATGAACTTTTGAGGTATTTTGCTTGGAAAGATGACCTTTGGCTTCATGCCAAGGATGTATCCGGCTCTCATGTATTGGTCAAATATAGATCCGGCATAACATTCCCTAAAACTGTCATAGAACGAGCTGCCGAATTTGCAGCATACTATTCTAAAAACAAAAATGAAAGCTTGGCCCCAGTCATGTATACTCCGGCCAAATTTGTACGAAAAGTAAAAGGGTCCCCAGCTGGAGCTGTGATGGTTGATAAAGAAAGCGTAATTATTGTTCCTCCAAGAGGACCTCAGGAAGAAGATTGATTTTTACTGCTCAAATCTTGGGGGCTTAGGGGGACCTAGACTTATTTTATTAAACCCCTTGACCAGGACAACCGTCCCCGCAATACCTATAGCGCCTCCCGTGTATAGCAAAGCTTCTCCTAATTCAGGCCTTGTACCCAAAAGCTGTCCTCCTATGATGGTGACTGTATACCCTAGGGTCGCCACAAAAATCCCTCTTTTGAGCTGGCGCTGGGAATTGTATAGATTCAAATTGATATCATAAATTTCTTTATCCAACAGAAGGACAGTTTTTTCCAAGCTATCAATCCGTGCCGATTCAGTAGTTTGCGCTTTACCATATAATTGCGTCCCAAAAAGAAAAATAATAAAAAAACAGTATTTCTTCATTTCAATTATTGATTGATCCAGTTTCTAAATTCGTTAACCCTTTCTCTTGCAACTACTATTTTTGTATCGCTAACCGAAGTCATAGAAAGGAGAAGTCTCCCATTAATATAAGGTTTCATTTCTACCAAACCCTCCAAATGTATAATCGTTGAACGGTTGATTCTATGGAACCTCGCAGGATCCAAAAGATTTTCTTCCAATTCCTGTAGGTTGTGGTCTATCATGTATTTTTTTGACCCATCTTTTTCTACTAAATAGACTGCACCACCTTCAGAATAAAAGAATGAAATATCATCCACTGGGATAAATTTGATTCTTTTACCAATTTTACTCAAAAACCGCTTTTTATACGACTTTCTTTGATAATTTTTTAGCAATTTTTCGAACAAATCAGGGTGTATCAGGGAAGGATTTTGAACCTGTCCTAGTTTTTCAAGCTTTTCAAAGGACTGAATCATTCTCGCTTCATCAATAGGCTTAAGAATGTAGTCAATACAGTTATGCTCAAATGAACGGAGTGCATATTCATCATAGGCAGTTATAAAAATAATCGGAAACTTGGGCTGCTTATCTTTAAAAGCTTTGAAACTGAGACCATCTGCCAGATGTATATCGCAAAGCATGAGATCAATTTCAATATCACCTGAAAAAAACTCCTCCAGTTCCCGGACACTTTGAGCTTTGAAAGAAATTTCCCATTCAGGCCGATGCTGTTTGATGATATTTTCAATCCTTTTCAGCGCCAAAGGCTCGTCTTCTATTAGTGCGGTTTTCATAAGTTTTGATTAGAGGCAGCTCAACTTCAAAAAACTCATCAGAGGCTGCAACCTTAATGTTACTCCCTAAAAACCTATATCTATCAGATATGTTTTGAAGTCCAATGCCCGTAGAGTCTTCCACTACTTCTTTCGGCTGAAGTTTATTTTTAATTTTTATGGTATCGCAATCGGATATGATTTCTACTTCAAGAGGTTCTGAAATAGTGAAATAATTGTGTTTAACAACGTTTTCGACCAATAATTGCAATACTGCGGGGGGCAAAAATAAACCCTTACAAGATTCGTCTATCTCCATTTTAAAGGTAAGAGAATCCTCAAATCGAATGATTAATAAATCTAAATAATTTTTTAAAAATTTAATTTCCTCCTTCAAACTTACCAGTTCTTTATCTTTATTACTCAGTATATACCTATATATCACCGATAGTTTTTGAAGATAAGCATCTGCCGCTTTTACATCCTCGTGAATCAAAGCTGAAAGAGCACTTAGGTTATTAAAGAAGAAATGCGGATTGATTTGGGAATTAAGAGATTCCAACCTAGCTTCCATATTCAATGAATGCAATTTTTCTGCTTCAACTGCCTTTTCTTTAAATTTTTTACTAAAGAAAAAGATTGCATTGACACAATTCAAAAATAGGTTTATCCTAAATGAGAATCCTGAGGTCAACAAAAGGTTTGGCAAGGAATAATTGAATGGTTCTCCAAAAAGTAGCCCTGTTATAAAAACCGATACAAGACTGATTAAAGTTACCGCTACCAGACTAAAAGAAAACTGAAGAAGTAAAGGGTGATATTTTTTAATTTTTGGCAATACAAATTGCTCAATTGACCAGTTGGCAAACCAAACTGCGTAACAAATCAAAAAAATGATATAAAATAATTTTACAGGATCGAGTTCAGCCTGAAACAACCTATCCCCTTCCAATAGCTGTATATTCAAAAATGAATAAACCGCAAGCAAACCTGGGAAAACAAATTTGAAGCGGTGGTTAAACATGGTTGTGAGGTCTAAAGATTTAATCTATTAACGAATAAAAAGAAGCGATCAGATTACATAAAATCAAAAAAGTGAAATAAAGGCAAGGGACGAACCCCTGCCTTTAAGAAATATATTATTCTAAGGTTGGAAGTAATACTCCGTCAATTACATGGACAACACCATTTTCTATAGCAACATCAGCAGCTACTACAGAATAAGTATTTCCTGCTGCATCAGTGACAGTGACATCGGCACCATTTCTTGTAACTGTAAGGTTTTCTCCAGCAAGAGTAGGCACATCATTATCACCCTCAGCTAAATCAAAGGAGAAAGCAACTGTAGGTACAACATGGAACTGTAAAACAGTTGTCACTGCTTCTGCACCTAGAGCATCAATCAATTCTTCTAAAGAACCTACTTCTTGGGCTGCAAGTAAATCCAAAAATGCATCATTGGTTGGCGCAAAGACGGTAATGTCTTCGGCAGATAATAATGCTTCATCTAAACCAGCAGCTAATACTGCATCTATTAATATGGTCAAGTCTGCGGCAGTTGCTGCTTCAACAATATTTGGAATTGCTAATTCAGGTAGTAATACTCCATCTATCACATGAACAACTCCGTTTTCTATTGCTACATCAGCAGCAATAACATTAACTGTATTGCCAGTTGCATCAGTTACTGTGACCCCATCATTTCCAGCATTAACAGTGATTTCCTGTCCGCCAAGGGTTGGGAATACATTTGTTGCTTCAAGATCAGATGAGAAAGCAACTGCAGGAACGACATGGAATCCTAAAACGGTTTCTAAATTTTCAATACCGCCAATTCGGGCTACCAGTTGATCTAAGTTTTCAGCATTGAATGCATCCAAAGCAGCTGCAAAAGCATCATCGGATGGAGCAAAAACTGTAATTGCCTCTGCACCCAATAAAGCGTCTGCTAATCCATCAACAGCTGTAACAGCTGCAAGTAAAATATCTAAACCTGCTTCAGTAGCCGCTTCAACTAAATTTGGAGCTGGTCCATCGCCTATTTCAATTTCCGGTAATAATACCCTATCAATCACATGGACTACTCCATTTTCAATAGCCACGTCCGCTTCTACAACATTTGCAATATCTCCATTTGCATCTACAACTGTTACATTTCCTCCGCTTACATTAACATCTATGCTTTGTCCTGCTAAAGTTGTAAAAGTGTTAGAGGCATTTAGATCAGAAGCAAAAGCTACTGCTGGAACCACATGAAATCCCAATACTGTTTCTAAATTTTCAGGTCCACCTAATCTGTCTACCAAATCTGTTAGGCTATTCGCGCCAAAAGCTTCCAATGCATTTGCGAAAGCATCATTGGTAGGAGCGAAAACAGTAATAGCCTCAGCATTTAATAAGGCGGGAGCCAAACCTGGAATGGCTTGTACCGCAGCTACCAAGGTTGTTAATCCCGCTTCATTTGCAGCTTCTACTAGGTTGGGAGCTGTGGGATCATCTTGCATTGGTGGCTGATCATCTTCATCATTACAGGAGGCGATAACAAAAAGAAACGCTCCTAAAAACAGAAATCTAAATAATTTTTCCATAGTTGATTATGTTTAGTTTAATGTATAAACATAGAATATTCAAAAAGGATACGTTTAATTTCTGTATTGTAAGTTTAGAGCACTAAACTGTTGAATATATTGGCTGAATTGTTCAATACTGTTTTAAAGATAAATAGCACGCTCTTCAAGATTTATACCATATCTCTAAAAAATTCCCGGTATTGAAAATAGTATGATCTTTATTAAGGAGATAAATATAAAAAAGCTACCCTGGTGGATAGCTTTTTGTCTAAATGAGTTTTTGGTTAATAGGAAATCTTTTTTCAAAAATTCCTTAGTTTCAATCAGAAACTAATGGAAAGAAGCCGTCAATTACTCTACTTCGTGGATCTTCAGCATGTTGGTTCTCCCCTTTGCTTTCAATGGCATACTGGCGGTATTGATGATCATGTCTCCTTTTTTGACATAACCGTCTTTTTTCAGCTGATTTTGTATATCCATAAAAGTGGCATCTGTAGAAACATTACTTTCATAATAGTAAGATCTTACACCCCACACCAGACTCAATTGGTTAATCAGTTTTTTATTCCTTGTAAATACAAGCAGATTGGCTAAAGGTCTAAAAGAAGCCAACCTCAATGCTGTCATTCCAGAACTTGTTATTCCTACTAAAGCTTTTGCCTTAACATTCCTTGACAGACGTGCGGCCATGAGAGTAAGGTTTTTGGAATAAAAGTTTTTGTCATCCTCAGGGATTTTATAGAGGTGGTGAAATACATCAGAATTTACCTCAATATAATTGATAATGCTACTCATCGCCTTGACCGCATTGACAGGAAAATCTCCTGAAGCAGTTTCCGCCGAAAGCATCACCGCATCTGCACCGTCCAATACTGCGGTTGCAACATCGTTGGTTTCCGCCCTGGTAGGCCTAGGATGATTCGTCATGCTTTCAAGCATTTGCGTGGCAATAATCACTGGCTTACAGGCAAGTTTACATTTTTGCACCATCTTCTTTTGCCAAAGAGGAACTGTCTCCATTGGCACTTCCACTCCCAAATCACCACGTGCTACCATAATCGCATCTGTGGCCTCAATAATTTCATCTATATTTTGTAGTGCTTCAGGTTTTTCGATTTTGGCAACAATCCTACATTCTTTCCCAGCGGCCTGGATTCTTTCTCTTAAATCATTGATGTCATCAGCAGACCTCACAAACGAAAGGGCAATCCAATCCACATCCTGTTCCAATCCAAAGGCCAAATCTTCAATGTCCTTCTCTGTAAGAGATGGTGCAGAAACCTTGGTATTTGGTAAATTTATACCTTTTCTGGATTTGAGAACACCTCCATGAATGACCACACACCTGACATTTTTACCATCAGTATTATTGACTGCCAATTCAATGTTTCCATCATCTATTAATATTCTATCCCCTGCTTTCACATCGTTGGGAAGGTTTTGATAAACAGTGCTCACCAATTCCGCATTTCCAATCACTGGGTCATTGGTAATGGTAATTTTCTGTCCGGCTTTTATTTGAACTCCACCGTTCTCCATTTCACCGACTCGGATTTTTGGCCCTTGAAGGTCCTGTAGAATTCCCAATGTGAGATTCTTTTCTTTATTGAGCTGTCTTATCATTTTGATGACTTCGGCATGAATGCTATGGTCACCGTGTGAAAAATTCAGCCTGAACACATTCGCCCCGGCACTTGCAAGACTTGCCAAAGTATCTGGATTATTGGAAGCTGGGCCTATTGTTGCTAAAATTTTGGTTTTGTTGTAAAGCGCAATACTCATGTTTATTTTGGAATTAATAGGTAAGTAGATTTTCTCTTGATTTAATTTTTGATATGTCCAGTTTGACTACATTCTGGATGAGTTTAACTTGACTTAAGCGCTCAATATAAGCAATAATATCCAATTGGCAGGTGTGATCCTGTAGGAGTAAGAAGTAATCCATGATCTTAAGTTCTGGTACCAAATAGGTTCCATTTGGACTGGGGGACAGGGATTTGTTTTTTAAAAGCTGGACAAAACCATGTTCTTTTTCCTCCATATACCTGGAAATTTCCATTTTAGGACTTTCAATAAAATCCAATATAAAATCATCACTTTTCACCAGTTTCATCCCCATGTATTGATTGAGCAACCAAGCCATTTTATAGTCTTTGTGAGGGGCTACTAGGCCCAAAAGTTCAAAATCATATTGGTGTTCGACAAATAGCTTTATTTTCTTCATTAAAGGAAGAATTTAGAAAAAACAAAGTTAGAAATAATCCTTCAACTTCCTCCCAAGAATGGTACAACTTGAATTTACTTCTCCCATTTTTTTGGCAATAAGGTTTTAAATATATTTCTTTGCGAAGTGTTTTAAATTAAACTGTTCAAAAAATGTCTGAAATAGCACAAAAAGTAAAAGCCATTATCGTTGATAAGTTAGGCGTTGAAGAATCTGAAGTAACTCCAGAAGCTAGCTTCACTAATGACCTGGGGGCTGACTCTCTGGATACTGTAGAGCTCATCATGGAATTCGAGAAAGAATTCAACATTTCTATTCCGGATGATCAAGCAGAGCAAATTGGAACTGTAGGTCAAGCTATCAGTTATCTGGAAGCAAACGTTAAATAATAAATCACTTAAAATTCATTTATGAATTTAAGAAGAGTTGTAGTAACAGGTTTAGGTGCCCTCAC
>NZ_REBN01000198.1 GCF_007692705.1 Mongoliibacter sp. | reverse complement strand
AAAGGAGAAACGGGAGATCAGGGAATCCAAGGCGAGGCAGGTGAACAAGGTATTCAGGGTATCCAAGGTGAAGTTGGTCCACAAGGAGAAAAGGGTGATACTGGCGATCAGGGTCAAAAAGGAGAAACAGGCGAACAAGGAATCAAAGGTGACAAGGGAGAAAAGGGGGACATTGGGGATGAGGGTTTAAAAGGTGAAGATGGTATTGCGGGTCAAAATGGATTAAGTGCTTATCAAATAGCTGTAAACAATGGCTTCACTGGTACGGAACCGGACTGGCTGACTTCTTTGGAGGCAGCTCAGGATATTTCAGGGATTGCCATCAATGCAACTGCAATTACAGCGCTCGAAGAGGAAAAAGCACCTTTGTTTAGCCCCACCTTTACCGGAACCCCAACCTTGCCAACAGGTACTAATGGTGTGACACAAACAGCTGGTAATAATTCAACAGCACTAGCCACAACTGCATTTGTAAATACAGCTATTAGTAGTGTTCCTGCAGGTCCTTTTGTCACCACAAGCAATGTGACCAGCAACAGTGGTGGAACCCTCGCTACAGACAACTTTGTATTTGGAAGCAGTCAACTGGCCAATGACAACACCACTACAGACGATGATGCCCGTATGTTTTTTGATAAATCCAAAGGTGCATTTAGGGCAGGCGCTGTCGATAGTGACCAATGGAATGATGCTGGTGTGGGTAGCTATTCGGTAGCTATGGGCTATAATTCTGAAGCCAATGCCGATTATAGTGTGGGGATGGGTTATTATTCAGCTGCATTTGGCGAAGGTGCTGTGGCTTTAGGCGCTTACACGCTAGCCAGTGGCGATGGATCTGTGGCAATGGGAAGTCCAGTTTTAAACCAAACTACAGGTCCAAAAGCATCTGGATTTGGAAGTATTGCCTTAGGTATAGCCACTTCTGCAACGGGCAAAGGAGCTTTTGCTTTTGGCGAAAGCTCTACCGCGTCTGGTGCAATTTCCATTTCTGGTGGGTATTTATCGAATGCCACAAGAAACAATTCAATAGCTATTGGACAAGAAGTTACTGCAAATTCGATCAATGAAATTGTTTTTGGAAGATTCAACGAAGTAGGCCCCTCTAGAGGCCAATGGATAGTGACAGATCCCTTATTTACTATTGGTAATGGATCAAGTGGGAGCACAAACAACGCTTTCCAAATTTTAAAAAATGGAGATGCTACACTCGATGGTAATTTTACTGCTAATAGCTTTGCTGGTGACGGGTCGCAGTTAACAGGTATTACAGCAACTATAGCAGATGGAGCAGTAACTAGCGAGAAGATATTGGACGGAACGATTGTAGATGCTGATATCTCAGAATCAGCTTCCATAGATCAATCAAAAATTGCGGATTTAACCACTGATTTAGCTGCAAAAGCACCAGTAGAATCGCCTATTTTTAGCGGCAGCGTTGAGGTAGTAGGGAGTTTATTCGTTAATGGAAATACTAATATTTCTGGAGAGACTAATATTGAAGGTGATTTAACTGCCACCCGTTATGTTTTAACAGCTCCTACGGGTGTTTCAGCAGCTAGCACGACAACGCTTGACTTAAGTAGCGGGAATGTGCTGACAGTAAACCTTGGCGCAAACATTACTTCGATCAGTTTGAGCAATGCAGCAGTGGGTACTTACCTGATCAAGTTTATCCAAGATGGCACAGGAAATCGTACAGTAGCTTTCCCATCTGAATGGAAATGGTCTGGAGGAACCGTACCAACGGTAACAGCAGCTGCCAACAAAACAGATATCGTCACCCTGATCTATGACGGGTCGACATACTATACCGCTATTTCACAGAATTTCTAATTTAAACCAGCATCCGCCCACCGGCTAAGGTGGGCGGAAAGTTATACTCAAAGGCAGAGTAGAAAAGGATGGGGTGGAAAAATGAAGCTTCAACAAAGCGTTTCACTCAACCCCTCCATCAACTAAAACAAAATAGAATGAAGAATACATTACGATACATTACCATATCTTTTTCTGTCCTTTTGGGGATGATCAGCTCAAATTTATCTGGTCAAGTAGTGCCTTTAGGTTTTGTAAATTCAAAAGCCGAAGAAACAATAGTAATAGTAGAGGTAACTGTTGCAGGTAAGGTATGGTCAAAAACCAATCTGGATGTAACCAAATATAGGAATGGAGAGGATATTGCCTATGTTGACAATGAAACTACTTGGGCAGCAATGACAACCGGTGCATGGTGTTATTATGGGTTTGATCCTAATAATGCGAGTATGGGTAAATACTACAATGGCTATGCAGTACATGATACCCGTGGTTTGGCACCTTCGGGATGGCATATTCCTACTAAAACAGAAGTCTCTTATGCTGGCTTTTTTGATAGTGTTTCTAAATTAAGGGCTTCGTCTTCATGGACGCTAATAGGTACAGATGATTACGGTTTTGCTTTAATGCCAACGGGCAGAATAAATGACAATGGTGGTTCTGCATTTACTGCAGTAGGAGGTGAATATACTAATCTGTGGCTTTCCTCTTTTAATAATGGTCAAGTGAATCAACCAGAAACAATGAAATTTTTATACAATTCTGAAAATATTGAATTTACAAGGCCTCCAACAAATGGCAGATATTTAAAATGGGGAATGACTATACGGCTGATGAAAGACTAGCATTAAAGATAGTGTAAAATTTCAATCGGAGAGTGATGCTTTTGAATACAAAAAAGAATTCTATTATTTCTACTTTTTTAATGAAGGAGAGATTAAAACGACGTATTGAAAAAATATAAAATGGATTGACATTATAACTAGATATATAAAATTATAAACTAAATACTTTATGATTTATAAAAATGTATTTCTTAAATAAGTCGATCAAAAAAAAAATATTGAAAAAAGACATAAACTAAAAATCAATAAAGCTAAAAAGATGAAATAGAGTATGACCCAAAACGACCCACAGAGTAATGATTATAATCCATGCGAAGATTCCATGTAAAAATCAAATTATAACCACATGAAAACAAATTATAAAAAAATCACCCTCCTGTGTTTGCCGCTCCTCGCTTGGAACATGGACCTCTCGGCCCAATCCCTCCGCAATGACATGATCAGTGCCATGGGTGGCAATTACCAACCTGCCGATTTGGGTTTTACCATCCACCAATCCATCGGACAGAGTACTGTGATTGGTACTTTCTCCAATGCTTCCCTCAGCCTGAGTCAGGGATACCTGAGGGGGATACAGGTCCTGCCCAAAGAGATCGTGGCCCCTTTTGAAGTGATCCCTTTTCCCAATGCATTTGCGGATCGGATTACATTCAGGTTTGTGACAGATAATGCCGAGGAGACCCTTTTCACGATTTATGACATGACTGGTAAGAAGGTATTCGAAGACACGCTCGTTCCGATAGACAACGAAGTATTGCTGGATCTTGATTTTCTTGCCAATGGACTCTACTTGGCTATCCTGAGATCAGGAAATCGACTCATTCAAAAGCGGATCGTCAAAAACAAATAGAACAAAGTCGGCTACAAAATTAATCTCAAAGGACTGTTACTATAGATGGATAATAGCTAGGCAAGTTGGCTTAGTAAATAAACTTACAAGGACGAGTCAGAAAATAATGGAGTTAAAAAAAGAAGTTTCTTCAATGCTTTTTTATCAACTGATAATTAAACTAAAACAAAATAGCATGTGTCTTACCCTACGATATAAGGTCTTAAGTTTAAGCTTATTTTTAGTGATGGTATGTCTTAGTGGAAAAGCCCAAATAATGCCTTTTGGGCTGTTGCAAAATAGCAATGGCTCATCAGCTGGTGTTCAAGCCACCGGTGGAACGGTGACAGATATTACTGATAAGGGTGTAAATTATCGCGTTCATACCTTCACCACTTCTGGTAATTTCATTGTAACTGTTGGTGGTGAGGTGGAATACCTTATTGTTGCCGGTGGTGGTGGAGGTGGCGCAAATCACGCTGGCGGTGGTGGCGCTGGTGGATTGCTTACCAATGTTGGGAGCATACCTCTAGTAGTCAATTCGCAGAGTTATGCAGTAACTGTTGGGGTAGGTGGTGCTAAAAGTACAAATTTCACCAATACTGCAGCCTTAAATGGAGGCAATTCTTCATTTGCTACTTTCACTGCAATTGGAGGTGGTGGTGGTGGGAATAGGAGAGATAATGGAACAGCAGGATTAGAATTTGGCAAATCTGGAGGTTCTGGTGGTGGTGGTGGCGGACAGGGGTCCAACAATACTCCCACAATTACAGGGGGTACGGCGACATCCGGACAAGGTTTTGCTGGTGGAACTGCATCATTTCATGCCGGAGCTGGCGGTGGAGGTGCAGGAGGAGTTGGAGAGACTACTTTTGGATCTGTCGGAGGTAATACCTCCACCACTTATCCCGGCGATGGTGGCCCTGGGCTGTCCTCTTCAATTTCTGGTACAACTAAGTGGTACGCCGGTGGTGGGGGCGGTGGTGGATGGATAAATGGACCATTTGCTGGGTTTGGAGGTTCTGGGGTAGGCGGAGACGGGCAGATTAACGGTTCGCAACGGGTAAATGGAACTGCAAATACTGGTAGTGGTGGTGGCGGAGCCAACGGTGGCGGCAATACTAACGGCGGCAACGGCGGTTCAGGCATCGTCATCATTAGATATGTAAGATAAAAGGTACAGTAATGGTATTTAGGTTTCCCAGATGGGTCGTCGCCTGGCTTATTTTAGTATAATTAATTAAATACGCATTGGCCCTCAATGCCTCTTGAGTATGGGCTTTTTTCAATTATTGGTCATTGAAAAAAGACATAAAATAGAAATCAATAAAGCTGAAAATATAAAGTATAGTTATAAAAAATTGACTCTCCTATCTTTTCTAGATTTTGATTTTCCTGCCAATGGACCCTATTTGGGCATCCTGAGATTAGGAAATCGACTCGCCCAAAAGCGGATCGTCAAAAACAAATAAGATAAAGTCGGTTAAGGGATTGATCTTAAAAGAACAGTTAGGATAGATTGGTATTCGAAAGGCAAGTTGGCTTAGTAATTAAACTTACAAGGACGGATTAGAAAAGAATGGAGTTAAAAAATGAAACTTCAACAAAGCGTTTTACTCAGACACTACATCAGATAAAACAGTATGAAAAATTTAACACGAAACAAGGCCCTCTTTTTTTGTATTCTTTTAGGTATGATTAATATAAGTGTTCATGGACAGGTAATGCCTTTTGGGATGCTAAGTAAAGGGGCTACTACAATAAATAATCCACCAGCAGTTGGCGATTTTCATCAGGGCGGTGTTATTTTTTATCTTTTCCAATCAGGAGACCCTGGTTATGTAGCTGGCGAAACACATGGTTTGATAGCTGCTATAGAGGACCAACATTCAGGAGTCCAATGGTGGAAGGATTTTACTTCAACATTTGCTACAGCTAAAGGCATAGGAGCTGGACAGACGAATACAGCAAAAATTATTAATACTTATGGCAGAAATGATATATATGCAGCAATTGTTTGCGATGACTATTCATTTACGGTGGAAGAAGAAACGTATGATGATTGGTTTTTACCTTCAGAATATGAACTAAATTTAATGTATTTAAATAAGGGTACTATCGATGCTATAGCAGTGGATAAAGGAGGTCACATATTTTTTAATCGTTATGCAAGTTCTACCGAGTGGAATAATGGCTATGCAATGACACAAAACTTTAATGACGGTAGGATTTACCACTTAAATAAGAGGGATGGAAGGAATGTGCGTGCTATTAGGGCTTTTTAATAATCCTAGTATATGACAGCGAAGCACCTCTTAAAAAAACACCGAATTTTTTCTAAAAATTGAATAAAAAATTCGTCTTAGGTAATCATTCAGGGATATCATTCCATGTATGTTCAAAAGCGGGTCCTCAAAAATAAATAGGGCTATTTCGGTTAAAAAAACTCAATTTGAACTGGTATCGATTTGGTATTCGGTAGGGGAGAAGCCGGTCTGTTTTTTGAAATTTTTGTAAAAGGTACTTCTATTGGTAAACAGGCATTTGATAGCAAGAGAATCAATGGTATGAGTGTCCAAGTAGCCCGATTGGATCAGTTTCATGGCGTACTTTACTTTCAGGATATTTTGATACTCCCCGAAAGTACAATAGGTGTAATATTTGAAAATGTACTTCAGGTGACTCTGCGGATAGTCTATTTTGAAGGCAAGCTGCTTTAGGGAAGGTAAGTCTGTGAAATTTTGAAGTAGTTCATGCTCAGATTTTTTGATGGCGAATATCATTTCTTCCTCCTTGCCCTTTACTTTCTTTTCTACCTCGAGGTCATCTTTTTCTGAATCCCCTTTTTTCTTATTTCGCCATACTTCAATTTCTTCTTTGGTGGATGTATTTATTTTTTCGAGCAGCAGCTGTTCACCATACAAGATTACAGGATTCTTCAAAATATACCCGATGATAAATAACCAAATAAGGGAAGTGATATTATAGAAATTGATCAAAACATTCTGACCTTCTTCATTTGAATAATTTAAAAATATATAATTGGCCAAAAAATAAATAAGAAAAGAGAATGCAAATATGATCAAAGTCCAGTTTTTAATGGATTGAAAATGAATAAGTTCCTTGTAATTTTTATTTTGGAATAACTTCTCACGGATAAGCAGCCCTGTAAAAACAATGTAGGCAGAGGAGTATAGTAAGAAAATTGCTTTTAAGATGACCAAATTAGGATTGAAAATACTGCTTAAAATGGCGATCAGTATTGGGATTGTAAAGTGTAGAACAATCCTTTTAGAGGAAGTATTCTTAAATATCAAGTTGTGAAAAAACAAGTAATACAAAGGGGGAATAAAAAATGTAAAGAATAAGTTTCTCTGAAGAGGATTAGCAAAGGATTCAAAAAGTTCAAAGACTTCAAGTCCATTTAAAAATCTTTGGACTCCTGCTGTAGCCATGATGAGCAAGAAGAAAATATTAAGATTTTTATCTTTTTTGTGGTTCATCAAAATGATGGAAATGAGAACCAGAAGGGTCGAACCAACGAAGAAAGATAATAGGTTTAGAATCATTTGAGCATGTCAATAATTGTAAATAAAAGGTATTTTTTTTTGCTGAAAATTCGGCTTGGAATTCATTCCTCAGATGTGTTTTCTGATTTTTTCAGGAATTAACAGAGTAGACAAACAGGTGATAAGGCTTGAAATGAAACGGAAGGGCATTTTCCTATTGATATATTTATAAAGTTATAAGATTTAATCTCGATTTTGTAATTGAACATTTTCATTAAGAGGGTCCCTTTCTGGGTCTAGGCATACCGGCATGCACTACCTGATGTCTTATTACATGGTGTCTTGAAAAATAAAAAATACCATTTAATGGATTCCCAAGATCACTTAAATATTCTAATCTCAGGGTTTCTTTGCGTCAACCTGATTTTGGATAAGATGCTAAAATTTTTTGCTGGATTCAACTAGAAAAAAGTAAGCGTTGAATTTAAGCGTGTCAATTAGCTGAAAGATGTGTCATATTCTTCAAAATGTAGATCTAAGCAATTACATCCATTTTTTTTTGGATCAAATTTAAGATTGAAAATAAAAAATAAGCCACAAAATTCTATGAGTACCCAAACGATCTGGGGTGTAAAACTTCGATTACAAAAATTTAAAATGAAAAAGTCAATACTAAGCTTACTCTTTTTCTTGATTTCCACGGCCTTGATATTCGCTCAAGATGTGTTCTTCAAGCCAGGTAGTAATTCCAATACTGATGATTACAGAAACAACGATGGCTGGGATGTATCGCAGTCGACTTACTTTAATGGCTTCTTAACAGGTACGGCCTTTTCACAAGAAAATTATGATGCCTCGCTACAAGACTTGAACCAGTTAGATTTAGTTGAGGGCGTTACACCCAATTTAGAACCAACCTACTCCTATTCAGCCCCAGATGCTAGCAAAAGTATGATGGATACTGACGGTTTGACGATTGCTGATGTGGGAGCAAAGGTAGACTTAAATTTTGCGCCCTTTGTAACCACATGGGAGGTAAGCGCCGATGATTTATCTATATTTATTCCAACAGCAAAGAGGCCTTACGATTTTACCATAGACTGGGGCGATGGCACAACCCAAACAATTACTGGCTCAAACCCAAAACCCAGCCATAGGTACAAAGCAGCGGGGACTTATACGGTAAGTATTAGCGGAAACTTTCCAAGCATGTTTGCGGGAGACTTTTACGCTGGAGTTAATAACCGCAAATTAAGAACTGTAGAACAATGGGGAGATATCGAGTGGCAAGATATGCGGTCTATGTTTAGAAACGCACAAGATATGACATATAATGCCACCGATGTACCAAACTTATCGGAAGTAATAAGTATGAGAGAAATGTTTTCAAATAATTTCAACTTCAATGGAGATATTAACAACTGGGATGTCTCCAATGTTAGAGACATGTCAAGTATGTTTAGAACCGCCAGATCCTTTAATCAAGATTTAAATAATTGGGATGTATCGAAAGTCATCAATATGCATTTCATGTTTCTTGGAGCCAGTAGTTTTAATGGGAATATTTCTAATTGGGACGTATCAAGTGTTACTGATATGAATTTTATGTTTTCGTCCGCATTTGCCTTTAACCAAGATTTAGGCAGTTGGAATATAAGCAAGGTTGTTAATATGAATAATTTTTTACAAGGGGCGTCAGTATTTAGCCAAGACAACTACGATGCTCTTTTAGTGGGCTGGAGCCAACTTGATATCTTAAATAAAATATCTTTTACAGTGGATGTCAAATATTCCTGCGCCGGGGTATTCGGGAGACAAGCGCTTATAACTAATTTTGACTGGACCATTTCCGATGGTGGTCTTTATATGCCAATCCCTAGCTTGGTCTTAGATGAAAATAACCAGGCCAGTATTACAGAAGCCATGCTAACGGCCAATTGTGGGGACTATACGGTAAGCGCAAGCCCCCTTAATTTTGATTGTGCCAACTTGGGCATTAATGAAACTACCATAGAGATTGCCGATAACTTAGGTAACAGCGTCTCAACAACAATAGGCGTGAGCGTAGTAGACAATACCCCTCCAGAAGTTGTAATACGAGATTTTACGGTTGCCTTAGACGAGAATGGAGAAGCTGTGGTCACAGTAGATGATGTCATCACTGCTATCACAGATAACTGCTCAACCGAGTTTAGCAGCTTTTTTAGAACTGAATCTGGTGTCGTTTCAGATTTGTCCAAAGTTTATGCCTTTGGCTTTGAAGATTGGTACAATCAAGGAGGAGATATTGATTATTCATCATTGCATTCCTATTCCTTTGATCAAACCAACAATACCATTTCCGACCCTAGATTAGTATTTAATGTCAACGAGTTTGATTTTAACCTAGAGAGGGCTTATGATCCTATTGCCTTTGATCAGGACCCTAGTTCAGGAATGGGTTATTTTATTGTAGGACATCGCCCTCGCAGCTTATTGACCTACAATTTTGATACAGAAGAAGTTACCGATACAGGAGTGATTATAGACGGTAATGCATCAGATATGACCTTCGATCTTTTTGGTACAGCCTACGTTTGGATCGATGACAACATTAAAACTTTAGATCTTGCTACCGGTATAACGACTACACTAGTTGCTGTTACGCAAGGCGGCGGCGGTAAAGGCTTAACCTACGATTATGACAACCACCGCTTAATATTGGCATCTGGGGGAGCTAGGGGTAGTAAAATAAGCATTGGTGCGGTAGATCTAGCGACTGGTACTTATATAGTTTTAGCAGAGGTAGATGCACCCGCTTCCAATGTAAGTAGTGGAGATTTTTCTACGTTTCAGGGGATTGAGTATATAGGTAACAACAATTACCTGGTCTCTGGGGGCTGGTGGAGCTATATGTTTGGGCTGCTTAATTTAGAAACGCTGGAAGACGGCAGTATTCAACCTAGTTTTAACGTAACCGTGCCTGACACCTACCTGATAAACCCAAACCAACCGGGCTTAAAAGATTTGTTTGTCCCATTTGAAAAAGGTAGCATTAGCTTGACTTTTGAAGGCTGCGAAGCCTTGGGCGAGTATACCTACGAGCTGGTAACCAGGGATGCCTCTGGTAATACAAGCCTGTCCAACGTGACGATTAAAGTGATTGAAGACATAGCCCCAACCATAATCACCCAAGATATCACGGTAGAGTTGGATGAAAATGGAGAGGCAAGAATCACCGCAGCGCAGATTGATAATGGCAGTAGTGATAATTGCGGCATCGAGAGCCTTAACTTGGACATAGAAACCTTTGATTGTTCCCATATGGGCACAAACACCGTAATTCTTACGGTTACTGATGCGTCCGGTAATGAAGCTACGGGTACAGCTACCGTTACTGTAGTAGATAACGTACCACCGGTGGTATTGACTCAGGATATAACGGTGCAGTTAGATGCGAATGGTGAAGCGATTATCACGCAAGATCAAATAAATAATGGTAGTAATGATAATTGTGGAGGAGGTGCTGAGCTTACATTTACTTTGAGTCAAAATTCCTTTACTGAAATGGGTACTTACACGGTAACGCTCATAGCAGTAGATGCTTCCGGTAACTCGGCTAATGCTGATGCTACTGTTACTGTAGAAAAGTCAGATATTTCCAGTTTCCCAATAGAGTCGATCTCGGATCAGATCTACGTGGGATCTGCTCTTGAACCTTCCGTTGTGCTTAAGGATGGTAATATGACCTTGATAAAAGGTACGGACTATGAAGTTACCTATTCTGATAATATCAATGTGGGTACTGCTACGGTAATAATAAAGGGTATCGGTAGGTATAGGGGTGAAACGAGTCAAACTTTTATAATTATGAAGGCACAGCTGACAATTACCGCAAATGACAATAGTAAAACCTATGGAGAAGCCAATCCAGTTTTGACCTTTACTTACGCTGGCTTGGTGAATGGAGATGAAAAGGTAACTACAGAGCCAGGCATCAGTACTGCTGCAACAGCGGCTTCTGGAGTTGGCACTTATCCGATCACGCTGACAGGAGGTGCAGATGATAACTATGACATTATTTTGGTCAATGGATCCTTGGAAATTACCCAAGCATCTCTGATAGTCACTGCAAATGCAAATCAATCAAAAGCCTTTGGAATGGTTGATCCTGTATATACATACACAGTTGCGGGGTTTGTAAATAATGATTCGGAAACAATTCTTTCTGGGGCTTTGGATAGAGAAGGAGGAGAGGAGACTGGTAGCTATGCAATTAGACGTGGTAGCCTTTCAGCTGGGGCTAATTACAATATCAATTTCATATCAGCAGACTTCTTAATCACAGCTGCGGAGATAGAAATGGTATTCCACCCAGCTAATGGACAAACAGATTGGGGTCAAACTCCAACGCTACCAAATACAGTTGGTGTAATGACTACAGATGGCCAAATCTTGGAGTTCCCAGTTTCTTGGAATTTGAATCAGATAAATGTCTTTGTAAGAGGGGAGTACCCAATGAATGCAGTGATCAATCTGAGGGCAGGATATGTCAACCCGAATAACCTTACTGCTGACATTGTAATGACTGTATTGCCTAAGCCAGGTCCTAGAAATATCACTTTGGACAACAATACATTTAGAGCAGATAGCAAGCAAACTGAGATCAGAGTTGGCGTATTGACGGTAGAAGATGCAGTAGACAATATCCATACACTGGAATTGATTCAGGGGACACATCACAGTGAATTCTTTACAATCAGAAATGGAGTTCTTTTCTGGAATTCATCAGAAAGAGCAGAAGGAAGAACCCATTTTAGGGTGCATGTTAAACTGACTGATAGGGATGGTAATGTGATAGAGAAAGTCTTTACCGTAGAGCGATTGAGAGAATCTGTGAGTGCTATTGAAATCTTTAACTCCTTCACTCCTAATGGAGATGGTAATAATGATACTTGGGGAGTTTCTGAATTAAGATTCTATTCTGATGTGGTGATTCAAATATTTGAGCGAAGTGGCAAGCGATTGTTCTACACCCAAAATCCTGACATCAGATGGGACGGAACCTATGAAAACAAAGAGCTGCCAACAGGCACTTACTATTGGGTGCTGGAAGTAAGGGAAACGGGAGAAACAAGAAGAGGAATGTTGAATCTACTTAGGAAATAAATTGTACCAAGTACCATGTACGATGTACCAAGCGCCGCTGCTTGGTACTTGGTACTTTGTACATGGTACAAAAAAGCACAAACATGAAAAAATCAATCATCATATTCATAGGAATAGTCCTAGTTACTACTACGGATATTCTCGCCCAATCGAGAAAATACATTTCCCAGTTCAGCCATTTACAGGGCTATTTCAATCCGGCATTGACGGGCTATGAGGGGTCTATGCTTCGGGGCTTTGTCCGGAATCAGTGGGCAGGCTGGGAGGGAGCGCCGATGACTTACTTTGCATCTGGAGAACTGGACTTTGGCCAGCTTTCGGGAGAGGCCTATGGTGATGTATTGGGCAAGAATGCCGCAGGTTTTTCCATTCTGCATGATCAGTACGGAGCCTTTGCGGAGACGGAGATGGTTGTCAGCTATGCTTCCAGGATACAGGTTGGAAAGCAAAGCAACCTGAGACTTGGAGCTGGTATCAACTACAGGACAGTCCGTCTGGACGGCAACAACCTTACTACCGAGCAGGCGGATGACCCAGTGGTGGGGCAGTATGTCGGAAGTTTTTCGGATATGAATGTATTGGATTTCAATCTGGGCATGGCACTGACGCATACCAATTATTATGTGTCTTATGCAGTACACCATGTGTCCCGCGGAGTGATCAGTTCCGGGGATGTATTTATGGAGCGCATGCCTTTGGTGGGTGTGTTTCAGGCGGGATACCGGGACAGGCTGAGTGAAAGCCTGGGTATTGCGGCTAACTTTATGTACAGGAACCAGACAGACCTTCCGGACAATGTGGAGCTGAATGTGAAGCTTATTCTGGTGGAAAAGATATGGTTGGGGGGAGGTCACCGGATAGACTATGCGAACAACTTTCAGTTTGGGATTCTTCTGGACAGGATGAGAATCGGCTATATCTACGAATTACCTATGCAGAGAAGCTACCTGATACCAAATGTGACGCATGAATTTATGCTGAGCTATTCGCTATTTGGGGACAGGAAGGGGATAATCTGGTAAGGGAAGATTTAAGATATTAGATGTAAGACGGAGTCACAATTGGAGAGTTAGGGGCGGGGTGCCGGGATAGTAAGGGCAAAGGTAGAAATCGGCCACAGACAAGTTAATCTCATCTACATGGCAGCATTTGGTTACCGTGTTGTACTGTTCTTTCAGTGGCGCCACATCGCTGAGGGAGCTTTCTACTGGACTTTTAGCCTGACAGGACAGGCTTGTCCATATGGGGATGCCCTCCTCTTCTAAAAGATCGACTATATCTGACGGGAACAGCAAACGGCCAAGCGATGTGTTCAAGGATTTATATATGGAGCTTTTCAGTAAATACCGCCATGTTTTGCCGGACAGCCGACTTAAAATGGAGGTGATAAAAAAGCTTTTCATCGTTGACTCAACAGTCATCAGTCTGTTTAAGGATATTCTCAAAGTAGCAGGAAGACCCAGAAAGGACGGCAGAAGTAAAGGGGGTATCAAAGCGCATGTTATGATTCAGGCCGCAGAACTGATGCCCTGCTTGGTCAGGTTTACAGAGGGCAGCCGACATGACCATACTTTTCTTAAACATCTCAACCTTGCTGAAGGGTCTTACATAGTCATGGACAAAGGATACACCGATTATCTTCAATATGCCCAATGGACTGACAGAGGTATTTATTTCATAACCCGAATGAAAGATAATGCTGTTTACGAAGGTCTGGAGGAGATAGAATTACCAGATGACAGGGACCAGGATATTCTCAAAGACGAGGTCATAACATTATACTACTCTGTAAACGGTAAGAAAGAGCCTATCAAACTCCGCAGAGTAGCATTTTGGGATGATCAAAACTCAAAACTTCTTGTCTTTCTGACCAATAGTTTTGATCAGGAAGCCTCAACTATTACAGGAATCTATAAATATAGATGGCAGATTGAACTGCTCTTTAAAAAGCTGAAACAGAACTTTCCGCTCAAGTATTTTCTCGGGGACAACCAGAATGCTATTGAAATTCAGATATGGTGCTCTCTTATCTCACTCTTGTTAATGGAAGTTGTCCGAAAGACCATAAAAAGTAAGTGGGCTTTCTCTAATATGGTTGCTTTGGTCAGATTTTATTTGGTAGCGCTATTAGGTGTTCCTAAACACCATGTATACATCTGTTTAAATGAAGTAATAAAGGTTAAATTTTCAGATCTCCGTGCTCAATATAGAGTTGAATATGCAAAAGAAAAGCTATTGAACTTGGATAAAAAAACATTACCATTTAGGCTATAGGAATTGAATCCGGTTTTTCTACCAGATCCAACTTTTATAGAGCTTTCAAATTGCATGCTGGTATTATTCCTAAAGAATACATTAGGCAATAAGGGGCTTCTATTGATATGATTTTTTTGAGGCTGTATTGGTTATGAGATAATTTAGTTAGCATCATTCAGGAAGTTTTTTTAGCTGTGGAAGTTTCCTTGCGGACTTACTCTGAAGAAATTAGTAAAAATCTATGATAGATTTAAAGGTTAACTTCATATCGCTTACAAAAAACTTCACTTCATTTCATTTCATTTTGTGCTCTAGAGATTACTGCTCTTCTTTGATATGATTAAGCCCTAAAGTTAAAGTTTACATTGGATCTATTATGTTCCAATCAATATTGATCTGGCAGTGCCAAATATTTCCTTGTTGCCTAAATTTAGCAAGCTTAATTCATGATACCGGTTTTTTGTATAAAGAAGGGATATACTTCGAGAATTATTTTGCTTAAGTTTCTCCTTATTCTCGTCCTGTTATTGACAGCTAATGGTCTTAAGGCTCAGAGGATATATCCCTATTTTTCTGGGATTTGCCAACAAAATATAGAATGTCCATATACGCAGACGGGAGAAGGAAAGATTTCAGATGGCAATTTAACTACTTTTGGATCGGGCGAATTCTCAGGAATGGGAACAGCTTATTTGTATGTTGTTTTTGATTCTCCTCTTAGGTCTAATGATAAAATTGGAGTAAAGCTTGGATACAATAACAATATTTTTTTTACTGATGAGTTTCTTTCAACCATTAATTTTTATCCATTAGATGAGGATGGATTCCCTTTTTATGAGCTTGATTCCGATGGAATTCCAATTGATGAAGTAATAGATTTTCAATCTCCTCAGCTTGAACTAGGAGAAAGTACTTTTGAAATTATTCTGGATCTTATGGATTTTGATTTTTCGGAAATAGAAAGCCTTTATGGACCGGAAAGTGTTTATGGAATAGAAATGTTTATTGATAACTCTTCGGGAATCTGGACAGATAAAGATTTTAAAGTTTATGAATTTTATATTTTAGATGCTTCCTGTCAGGATTATATAGATTATATCTATACTAATGAGCTTGATAATAACGGAGTAATATCAGAGAACATAGAAGAGGACAAACCAAAAACGCTGACATTGGATCCAAAAGATGGATTTGTCAAAATTTCCTTTTTATTTGATTCTTATGCCTATGTAGGGGATTCCATTTTTATGGTTTTTGAAAAGAATGGTGGTTTTTCACTTGAAAACAGTGAAAATTACTTTGAGGTCTTTTCCTATTCGGATAATAATGAACAGTCTCCTATACAGGTGGATATGGATAAGGCCAAATTAAAGGATAACGGTAATGGTGAATTCGTCCTTAGCTTTCCTGTACAAGAGTCTTTTAATCGGGTACTGTTTGACTTGAAGGAAAAAATAGAATTGAAGTCATTAATCCGTAAATCTGGTGGGAATCCCATTGCTGTAAGTCCCGAAGGTTTTATAAAAATAGATGAAGATGGTAAATTTATTTACCGAGAAGGGAATGATCCAATATTACTGAGACCTGACTTATCCAATGCTACCGGGTTTCAATGGTTTTTTGATGACAATTTGGAAAATGAAATAATAGATGGGGAAGTAGATGGCGTGACTTATTCCATTTTAACGGATGAAAATTGGACTTTGAAAATCGAAAATTTACCTTTTCGTGAGGAGCCATTTATGGTTTTTTTAAGTGCAACAGACCCGGTGTCTGGATGTCAAATTGTAAAAAAAATAGATTTTGAAGTAGAAGGCATTATTCTCCCTTTAATTCAAATCTCATTAGAAGGGCAAATGTTATCCAATCAAACAGCTTTGATGCAGTGGATTATTCAAACTGAGGGTGGAGCAGCATTGACCTCAATGCGATTGGAGAAAGCAAAAGAAGACTTACGCTTCGTTCCCATTTCTGAAAATATGGAATGGGTAAATGATCAGGAATTTGCTTTTACAGATAAGTTTCCATTTCGAGGAAACAACTTTTACCGGGTATCTTTCAACATCAAAGATTCTGGTGAAATGATGTATTCAGATGTAATAAATGTCCGTAATAATGAATCAAATTCCGGAAAGGATTTTTTCGTATACCCGAACCCTTTTGAAAGTCATCTTTTTGTGGAGTGTGACGAATTTTTATCAGGCCCAATATATTTAAACATATATGCTTTGGATGGTAGAAAAATTGTAACCATACATGATGCTCAGATTGAAAGGTTGGGGAACAAGCTTAGAATCGACTTGGGGTTTTTACAAAAGGGTGTTTATCTACTGAATATCCAAGCCTCTTCTTCCTTGAGGTCCTTCAAAATCATTAAGAGATAATTTATTTTTTCACACTTCCTTTACATAAAGTATCAATTAATTTTTAGCTAAGACTTTCGGTATTTTTATTGTTCTGAATCTTCATCATTGTAATTGTCATTGTTATTGAAAATCAGAATTGATGTTGTTGCATCAAGTTTGAATTGCAAATAAGGTAGTGTGCTATCCAATTGAATTGCCAGTGCAAATTCAGCTTTCATTGGATCTTAAAAAATAATTAAGTAATGTTTAAGAGATTTAATTGGTTTAGGTTTTTTCTTGTTCTTTGGTTAAATCTAGTATTTTGTGCTAATCTTATTGCGCAACAAACTGTTTCTCAAGCTTTTTTCCACCCTTCTTATGGCTATCCCGACAGTGTCTTGGAAGTTTTCGGCAGCGATTTTAATATCAATTTAACTGTACGAATTGGAGAAAGTGATCCCTGTGAAATCATCAGTGTGAGTGAAGATCAAAAGTCGATGCGGGTTCGTTTACCCTCTGATATTTCATCGGAAAATGTTCTGATTTATTCAGGAGAGGACTTACTTTTTGAATCTTTAGGCCCTTTGGCAGTGATTACCCCACCTTTATTTTTGTCCACGCCTATTTTAGAAGTTCACTATAACAATCCCTATTCTTATTCTATTATTAATGATTTTGTGGGTAATTCGGACAGCAATATTTTTCCGGATTCAATACCCACATGGCTCAACCACTATCAAGATACTTTAGTAGTTAATGGGGACGAAACAATAGAATATAAAAACTTTAAACCTGTGCAGTTCGGGGATTTTGGTACAGCCACCATCGGTGGGGTAGCTGAAGATCCATTTGGTAACGCATATGTTATTCGATCAGACGGAACTGAAATATTTAAAGTTGATAAGGTCAGCGGCAATACAGAACTCTGGAAATCAGGATTACCACGTTTGAGTAGAGGTAGTTCCATTTCTACACTATACATTTCTGATGATTATCTATTTTTACCTTTAAACAATAGTAGATTAGATAGAATTCTTTTATCTGATTCTATCAAGAGCGTTCAACCCTTGGTGGGTAGTGGTACAGGAGGAACCTATTCTCTGGCTCAATATGGTGGGGGCTATTATTTAGCAAATTTTCAGAATCAAAGGATTGAGAGAAAATTAAATGATAATTCTTTAGAGCTTATACTGGGTTCAGTCAGTCGTCCCACAGGTATTTCATTTGAAAATAATAACCGATTTTACCTAAGTTCTGGTCCGGAAAACTCTGAAACACCAGGACAATCCATTTTATTTTACAATTTAGATTCTCTCAATGCATCTCCTAGATTAATTTTCAGTTCTTCAAAAATAATTGGTGGAATAAATAAGACCCAAAACCAAGATTTTTTTGTTGCCCTTTGGGAAGGTGGTTTGGTAAGGTATTATCCTGAAAAAGATAGCCTCGCCCAGATTAGCCTCACTGATACGGAAAATGTAAGGAGTATCTCCAATTCTGGCCGTGGCAGTGTGATTTACAGCAATTTTAACTCTGATAAACTGTTTAAACTTCAGAATTGGTCACTCCTCGCCGGAACACCCAAAAAATCTGATGTGGGTCTTCATAAAGTGATTTTAAGATCAAATAACGATGCCGGAGATGGGTTTCAGGAATTTTTTATTCGCGTAATTGATACGATCCCCCCAACTTTGATCGAAGTACATCCGGAACATGAGCGTATTCATGTTCCCCTGGACACAAAATTAAAATTGACTTTTGATGAAGAAATTGGTTTAGGCAATGGAGGTAGATTAGCTATTTTCGCAGGGAGCTCTTCAGAACCCCTTCAAATCTTTGACCTGAATAATGCAGAGGATTTGCAATATTTAAGCATTACGGAAGATCAATTGTCCTTGGAAGTGGTTTTAAAGGAAAAGTTGCCTTACGACAAAAAAATAACCATTGCTGTTGAAAATGATTCTAATGGTAATTTTATAGAAGATTTAAGTCAAAATCCTTTTGCGGGATTCTCATTTGAGTCAGATACATGGCACTTTTTTACCAAAAAACTTCTGACTATAAATCCGGATCTTATCAGAAAAACTTATGGAGAGGAATATGTTTTTTCCAATCAGGATTTTACATTACAAGGATTAGAGGAGGGTGATCCTTCACCCCTTATTGTGATTTCTTCAGAAGGGTCACTTTCAAGTGCTTTGGTAGGTCAGTATGCCATAAATATTTCCCAAATCACTGGTTTAGACGAAGAAAAATATGATTTTTTACTGGAGGAAAGTTTTTTAGAAGTTGAACCTGCTTTGTTGACTATTCAGGCCGATGACAAGCAAAAGACTTATGGGGAAGAAAATCCTCCGCTTACCTTTAGCTACATAGGACTTGTAAATGGAGACAGTCGGATAGCCGTCGAACCTGAAATTTCAACCTCAGCTGATGCAGGTTCTGTTGTTGGTACCTATGGTATAAGGTTGAGCGGAGGCTCAGATGTTAATTATGATATTACCTTGGTGGACGGCACATTGACTGTGAGCAGGAGGTCCTTGACCATTACCGCCGATGACAAACAAAAGACTTATGGAGAAGAAAACCCTCCGCTGACCTTCAGTTATTCAGGACTTGTAAACGGAGACAGCAGGATAGCCGTCGAACCTGAAATTGCAACAATGGCCAGTGCCAGTTCTGGAGCGGGCAACTATGCCATAACTTTGAGCGGTGGCTCAGATGATAACTATGATTTTACCTTGGTGGACGGCACATTGACTGTGGGCATGAAGTCCTTGACCATTACCGCCGATGACAAGCAAAAGACTTATGGGGAAGAAAATCCTTCGCTTACCTTTAGCTACACAGGACTTGTAAACGGAGACAGTCGGATAGCCATCGAACCTGAAATTGCAACCTCAGCTGATGCAGGTTCTGTCGTTGGTACCTATGCGATAAGGTTGAGTGGGGGATCGGATGATAATTATGATATTACCTTGATGGACGGCACATTGACTGTGGGCAGGAAGTCCTTGACCATTACCGCCGATGACAAGCAAAAGACTTATGGAGCTGAGAATCCCCCATTGACCTTTAGCTATACAGGACTCGTAAATGGGGATAAGAGGATTGCTGTAGAGCCGGACATCTCAACCGAAGCAAATAGAGGTTCTGTTGAAGGATCCTACGCTATAACCTTAAGTGGTGGATTAGATGATAACTATGATATCACCTTGGTGGATGGTACACTTACTGTAGGCAGAAAGACTTTGATCATTACGGCTGATGATAATCAGAAGACTTATGGAGAAGAAAACCCTCCGCTGACCTTTAGCTACACAGGACTTGTCAACGGGGACAGCAGGATAGCCATAGAACCCAAGATCTCTACCAGTGCCAATACAGAATCTGTCGTAGGTGCGTATGCGATAACTTTGAGCGGCGGCTCAGATGATAATTATGATATAGTTCTGGTAGATGGTACATTGACTGTAGGCAAAAGAACCCTGACCATTACCGCCGATGACAAGCAGAAGACATATGGGGAAGAAAATCCTCCGCTGACTTTTAGCTACACAGGACTTGTCAACGGAGACAGCAGAATAGCCCTCGAACCACAAATTGCAACCAAAGCTGATGCAAGGTCTGGAGCGGGCAACTATGCGATAACTTTGAGCGGCGGCTCA
>NZ_REBN01000057.1 GCF_007692705.1 Mongoliibacter sp. | reverse complement strand
TAAAAATCAGGGTGATCAGATAGATCATGATCAAGCTATGAAGCAAATCTGATATTTTAAGATTTAACAACATCTACTTTCTAATATTTAGACATAACCTCCAAATATTCCTCCACTGCTTTTTGTTTGGAGAACCTGTCTACTGATGCTTTGATCTTTTCTTTTTCCCAACCTAACTCCAACGCTTGAATAATGGCTTCCCCAAAAATCTTTGGATTCTTGTCTTTTACCAAAAGTCCATTTTCATTTTGAATGACAATATCTGATGGTCCGCTTGGACAGTCCATACTCACTACAGGTATACCAAAGGAATGTGCTTCCACGAGTACATTGGGGAAACCTTCATAATGGGAAGTCAACACAAGCAAATTAGCTTCAAGGTAGTACTCGGATACATTTTCGGACTTTCCAGAAAGAATTATGGAATGCTGAAGCCCTTTACTCTTGATATAATCCTGAAGTTCAGCCTTTAGCTCTCCATCTCCAACAATTTTTAATGTCATTCCCTGTTTCTTCTCAAGGGCCAAAGCAAAGGCGTCTATAAGAAAAAATAAGTTTTTTTGAGGTTTCAATTTTCCCACAAAAAGAAGTTTTCTTTCTTCTCTGTCAGATTTTTGGTCTATTAGGATTTTCTCTGGACCTACTTCCAGAAAATTAAAAATTACAGTTACCGGAGTTTGCTTTTTACCCATGAGGACCAAAAGCTCCTTCTTCATACCAGTGGATTGAGCTATGATGTGATCTACTTCAAAAAACCATCTTTTCACCATCAATTGGCTGATCCATTTATGCCATAAGCTTTTTTCATGCTTATATTTTTCAGTAAGGCTATTGATACTTCTGGCTACTATAGTAAACTCTGCTTTCCATATTTTTCTGATCAGGACTAAAACAACAGCAAGTTGAAAAGTGAAGACCAAAAACTGCTTAATATTATTCTCTAAGATCAACTTCCGAAGTTTGAAAATAGACTCTCTTGCATGGGCAGTTTCCAAGCTGACCAAATTTACTTCGGGGCTTAATTTGTCTTTTAAAACTGCATCTCTCAACTCCAAAACGACCAGCGTCACTTTGATCCCTTTTTCCACAAAAGCATTAGCCAGGTTGACACAGTTTTTCTCAGCACCTCCTAGTCTAAGTGAATTGATTAGCAAATAGAATTCTTTATGCTCTGTCAACTTCGACCTCAATAGGTTTGAATAAAAGGATGTAACCGATGGAAACCACCAAGGCCAAAAACAAAAACACGATGATATTAAGCATCAATTTTGGACTTGATTCTTTTAGCGGCTCATAGGAAGGTTCCAATACATTGAAGACAGGAGTGGATCTTTGGACTCTTATTTTTGCCTGCTCTACCTCCTGGGCCAAGTTATTGAAAACATTATAGTATATAGACACTTCATTTCGCAGCTGTTCTTCTTTCACTTGGGCTGCAGCAGTAACAATATTTCTATTTCTGTCTTTAAAAGTAGCAAGCTCACCCTGAGCTTTGAAATATTGCTCTTTTGATTCTTCAAATCTTCCTTCGATGAATTCCAGATTTCTGAGATCTGCACTGGACTTATAATCAGTTACATAATGTGAGAGATATTCATAAGTTAGATCGACCAATTGGGCTGCAACTTCCGGATCCTGCATTTTCACCTGAATAGTTACAATTCCCATGGACATGTCTACTTCAGCACTCACCCTGCTTCTAATCTGTGAAATGGCTGAGTTTTCTCTTCCTGAAAGTTTTCTTGACCGGACTGATTCTGATTGAGAATCTTCTGTTGATATTACAGGTGAAGAGCCTGAATCCTTTCTTTTGAAAAGTGAAAGGAATTTATTTGGCAGTTTAAAAATTGTTTGGAGCAGGGAAACTTCCTGGTACTTCACAAAATACTCCTCTAAGGTTAAAGATTCTCCCAAGCTAGGAAAATAAAATTCCTGTTTGACCAAAAACAACCCAAAAGGCGTACTAGCTACCACATCCGGATAAAGGTTAGGCGGAATGGAACTACCTGGATTGGTTGGCATATTTAACCCTGCCAAGCCTGCTAAACCTCCTAAATTCCCCGGCAACCTACTGGACTGTTCTATTACTGGAAGCAGGGTGCTTTTGGAAATATACTCCTTAGGTGTAGTGGCAAAATGAATAATGGCTAAAACCAAAGCAATGATTAAAGAGATGATAATTAACCTCTTGCCTCTCATTATTGCATTTAAGACATCTGATAGTCTAAGTTCTTGTTGTTTCATCTAATAATCTTTTAGCCCTAACATCCCAGGTGAAATTTTCTTTAAAGTCCATATATGCCTGTTCGCCTATTTTTTTACGCATTTGAGGGTCCTGTAGTCTTTGAATGGCAGAAACCCATCCTCTTATGTCATTTTCCTTTACTAAAATACTGTTTGTTTCATTCAAAACTTCTCTCAAAACAGGCAAATCTGTGGCAATTATTGCCTTTCCTGCGGCCATATATTCAAATATTTTGAGGGGTGACATCCACTTCCCAATCTCTAATGTTCCAGCCGATTTCACTATGCTGGAATAGGGAGCTAATAATACATCACATGAAACCCTAATTTTTTCGGCCTCTTTTTGAGAGAGAAAACCGTAGAATTTCACATTATCTATTTTACTCAGTGCACTTTTGGCTTCAGTTACCTGCTTTTGATTTCCACCCACAATATGGTATTCGGCATTAGCATATTGAGAAATTAACTGAATTAAAGTTTCTATACCTTTACCCTTATGAAAGCTGCCAATATAGCCTATTCTGAGTTTTTTGCTACTCTCATTGTTTTCAAAAGGCAAAGCAATTTTTGCACATACAGGATCAGAGGCATCTGGAAGCACCACAATTTTTCTTTTGCTTATTGCATAGGTTTCAAGATAGTATTTCTCTAAGGATTTGGTGATTACGGCCAAAAACACAAAATGCTTTTTTGAAAGCATTTTTCTAAAGAAATATTCCAATAAGCTCCCTTCATTTTTAACAGGAGAGTGTGATTCATAGCCTACTGGTACTTTTCCAAAAACAGAAGAAAAATAACAGGCTGAAATATTTCTGCCATAAATAAAATCAGGTTTCAAACGGACAGCTCGTCTCGCGGCGGTAATCGCAAAAATAATTCCCTTTCCTTTTATTCTTGGCCAATTGATATATTGGATTTCGAAGTTTTCGTCAACATCATAATATGCATAAACATCATTTATACCTTCCTGCATTTCATTGACCGCATCAGGCACCAACAATGTAACCTCATTCCCCAGTCTTGCCAAAGCACTGCACATTTTCATGACATGAACAGAGTTAGCACTCTGGGAAGGAATAATTGAACTAGCTATGTATACGATTTTCATCTAGCAGACTTTTCAAAAAACTTTCTACTTCTTCAGTTAATCTATTTGCTGAAAAGTTTTGAATAGCATATTTTTTGGCTTTTTCTCCCATTTCTATTCTCAGCTCATTGTCTTCCAACAATTTTCTAACATCTATCTCCAATTGCTTTTGAGAGCCAGAAACATATCCAAGACCTTCCTTTTGAATAATGTTGTCAGGGTCAAAGGACAAACTTACAGTTGGACAACTTTGCATCCAGGCTTGGATAAAATTATTACCAAATCCTTCAGGCTCACAGGTATGTACTAAGATCAAGGCATTTTTTATAATCCCATTGACTTCCTCGGGAGATTTTTTTCCCAAATAGCTAAAATTGGGTAGTGCTTGGGCTTTTGATATTATTTCTTCATATCTGTTTTGCTGTATCGGTCCCACCATCAGAAAAGTCACATCCAAATCACTACAACTTCTAGCCAGTTCGATATATGATTCTGGACGCTTAGAAGCCTTGATACTTGATACCCATATCACAAAAGGATCCTTCATTTGAAAGGAAATGGCTTCATCTGGAACTGAATTTTTGATTACTTTTTGGAAAGGAACATCCAGTTTTCCTATAAAATCAGAATTGAGCGAAGTCAATCCTGAAATCTCTTTTAGATAGGAAAATTGTATTGCTGAATTGAGCTTTTGTCTCAATATATTGAGCTCTGCTTTTAATTCCCCTAAAAAACTACTGGATTTTATTGGCTTATAAGCAAACCTCGTCACGTCATTGATATGGGAGACGGCATATACGAAAGGTATTTTTAAAGACTTGGCCGGTGGGATAATTTTATCTAAGCCATGTTTATTAAACCTCCAATAAATAATATCGGGCTGATGTTGCTCTAGAAAGCTTTTAACAGCACTTTCTCTGGATAAATCCAATTTGCAAATATAATATTTATAGACGCTCTCTACCTTAAAATCCTCGGGTAAAGAAACAGCTCCATATACCACTTCATGGCCCCTTTCAAATAACCCCTTAGCGATCAAATTACATTGCATTTCTGAGCCCCCCAGAGCATATGAAATGTGTTTATTGATGATGAGTACTTTCAAATCAGTGTTTAAATAGTTTTGAAAGAAAAGAAAAGTATTTTGAAAGGATACCTTTTTTGATGACTATGAGATTGTGCTCTTTGTCAATTTTATTCAAACTCTGAGCTATTTTATTTAGGAAAGCCTTTTGCCCTGTACTGTTTTGAACTCTATTGAAATATTGATAGGTCCAATAATAGGATGTTAATTTTGAGGCTGTTTTTTGCTCCTCTGTCAGTTTCGACCAAATCCCTGAAGAATGTCTCCGATACACAGCTGGCTTGATGTCTCCCATAAATTTCCCCTTACCATATTGTCCTAAAATAGAAGTCAGGAAATTATCTCCATTTTTTATATGATTTGCTTCTTTTGGGTAATCCCTCAAAATCTCCAAATTCCTAAATAACATTGACATAGTCAGGATAAAGGTGCTTCCACCAAT
>NZ_REBN01000163.1 GCF_007692705.1 Mongoliibacter sp. | reverse complement strand
TTTTAACCTTTACCAATCCCCAATTCAGTTAATCAATTAAACAATTAATCAATTAAACCCATCATCAATCCTCAATCCATCAAACCACCCCAAAAATCCCTCTGCCCCTACCTTTAACATTTAACTTTTAACAAATTATCCCTCTGCCCCTCGTAAATCCCAAATCCCCAACCCTAATCCCTAAATCTTCTCCACCTTCACAGCAGTCCCTGAGGCAGTCACCATCAACATCCCTTCACGGATAGTTTCATAATCGAGATCAATGCCAACTACAGCATTGGCCCCAAAACTCCGAGCCTGCATTTCCATCTCAGACATGGCTGTAGCCTTGGCTTCCCTAAGCACCCTTTCATAAGCTCCTGCACGACCACCTACAATGTCTGTGATGCTGGCAAAAAAGTCCTTGAATACATTAGCTCCAATGATGGTCTCCCCAGAGACAACTCCGAGATAACTTGTGATTTTAAAACCTTCTAGTTGTGGTGTAGTACTTACGATCATAATGTTATAGTTTAAATTTTAGGAAAAAGTAAGGAGCTTTCTACACTGTTGATATTGGGGTTTTCCTTACCGACAACCCTCTTGGTTCTCAAATAGCGGTTGAGTTCGTACTCATCATAATAAGGACTGTCTTCATCAAAACTGCTGATGCGGACCAATCCCCTAGAATGGATAAAGGTATTATCCCCAATCCACATGCCTACATGGACAATCCTTTCCTTTTTATCAGCAGTGGCTTTTTCTCCGAAAAACAATAGATCGCCGACTTCTAAATTGCTCCAGTCCTTGCTGTCATCCACCAATTCACCCTCATGTATCTGTTGGGAGGCATCACGTGGAATCACCTGCCCATTGAGGTAAAAGATGGTTTTGGTAAACCCACTGCAATCTATTCCTTTGATAGAGGTTCCACCCCATAAATAGGGGCTGCCCATCATGGATTTGGCGGTTTGAATCAGGTTTTCGGCACTTAAATTTCTGCTGTTTTTCCAAGCCTCAAAGTCCATTACATCCGAAGCCAGAACCAAGCCTTTTCTCCCATCGGGAAGCCTGACTGCTACCCACTGACCTCGTTTTTCAATTACTTCCAATATATTGCCGGCCACCATGTCGCTTACCCAGGAGTCTTTTGACTCATTCTCGTAAACAAACCCATTAAGTTGGGTGAAAATGATCTTTTCTGAAGACTGCCACTCTTGAAATGAACTGGCATCCATCAGGGCTATGCCTGCGGCATCTACCCAGGAAATATAGGCATCGGGTGTCTGTATAAGGTACCAGCCACCATCTTGTTTCAATACTTTGACAGGTGTCCCCATAAGCGCCTGCGTAGCCAATTCAGCGGAATGCTTGGGAGCACTTCGGATATTGGCGACTGAAATGGTGACTACTGCCTGATTCTTTTCTTCCAAATCAGCATGGGGGAGTAGGGTGATGGATTCTTCTCCTGCATATTCTTTTTCCTGAAGGGCCAGCCTGAATTTTTCCAAAGCTTCCGCCTGATCAGTTTCTCCGGAAATTTGATTGCCTTCTATATTGACATCCCATAGGGCCACCCTTTTGTCCGGAGCATAGGCTTCCTTGATTTCCTGAATAAGGGCTTCAATGTCAGCATGGCTGTTTTTTTCCTGACAGGAGAAAAAGCCTGTAAATGCAAGCATCAGGCAAGTAAAATAATATAGAGCCGGTTTCGAAATGCGCATAATTCCTCTTTTTGGATATAAAAAAAACCACAGCCGGTTTAGCTGTGGTCAAACTTAAGAGAGTTTTAATTTTTTTCCAAGCCTGGTGACCTTTCCAAAAATTCCTGGTACAACTTAATATGCCTATTACTCATAGGGACACGGTACCCATCAATAAATACATGCCTGATTTGGGTCTTGGTTTCGAAGGGATCTCCAGTTGACACAAATAAAGTGGCATCCTTTCCTTCTTCTATACTTCCCATTTTATCGGCCACACCAAAGACTTCGGCAGCATTTATGGTAACAGCTTTCAAAGCTTCTTCTTTGCCCATACCATAAGCTGCTGCAAAGCCGGCATTGAAAGGCAGGTTACGGGTGTTTTCGGCATCATTCGTCCTGATGACAACCTTGACACCTGCTTTGGCCATTTTACCTGGGTTGGTATAAGCAGCATCAAACCTGTCAGACTGCCTTGTAGGTATAGAAAGCATTGGGCCTACCACCACGGGGAGTTTAGCCTCAGCTATTTTTTCTGCAACCCTCCAACCTTCAGCTACTCCGGTCAGGATGGCATTGACTTCTTTTGATTGTATCCATTCTATAGCTGCTTCAATATCAGCTGCTGCATTTACCTCTACCAACAAAGGTAACTCACCGGCGATGACTTTGGCCAATTGTTCCATTTCCGGATAAAACTGAAGTTCGGCCCCAGCGGATTTGAGTTTATGGTAATTCACTGCCCTGCCCCAGATTTCATTGAGGGTTTTTTGGGCAGTTTCTGATTCTTTCTTGATGTCTTCATCACTCCTTCTGTCCCAGGTACTTCTTCTGGCTGAGGAAGGGAAATTGAGCACCACACCCTTGAATCCTGCATACATCTGATCGGAAGTGTAGCCATTCAGATTGATCAAGGCGGCTGTGCCAGGAAAGAGACCTCCTGAAGGTACTGCCAGGGTAGTGGTTACTCCTGATACCCTGGTGACTGGAATAGCCACTGAATTCGGGTTGACCGCCACAATGGCCTGCATATTGGGGCTTACGGACCCAACCTCAGCATAATCCTGTGTTTCTGCGAGTGAACCTACTTCTACCAAGCCAAGCCTGCTTCCTCCGTCAAACATACCCGGGTATATGTAATGTCCACTACAATCTATCACTTCTGCATCTCCAGGCGACACATTTCTGCCTACTGCCGATATTTTACCATTTTCGATCAACACACTGCCATTTTCTATCGTGCCATTGGTCACGGTAACAATGGTGGCATTTTGAAGTAAAAACTTGCCATTCCTGGGCTTGATAAACTCACCGTCAAATTGTGCCTGTGCCATCACTGGCAAGAGCAATATGGTGAGGGTATAGAGTAATTTATATATCTTCTTCATCTTTAATTCCTTGTTTTCCAGCATTAGTGCCCGTGATCAAATAAGTTTCTTCCAAAATTGGTGAAATAGAAATCCACGCCGTGCATGCACTTGTGGTCATGTTCTTTGAGGAAAATCGGCTCAACTGTCTCTGCCGCACTTACCTTCAATCTCATGTCATCCATGTCGTCATTGATATCAAAATACTTGACACCATCTACAAATGTCATCTGCGGTATGGCATAGACAGACAAGGGATGTTCGTCGAAAATTACCAGATCTGCTTGCTTGCCTTCTTCTATGGAACCTACTTTTTCAGCAATTCCCAGTTGTTTCGCCGGGTTGATGGTGATCAAGGCCAAGGTTTGCTCATCGTCCAATTCTCCATAGCGCTGGGCCTTGCCAGCTTCATGGTATAAGTGACGGATCAGTTCACCCGAATCTGAATTGATGGAAGTGATTACACCGTTTTCGGTAAGGATGGCAGCATTGTAAGCTGTGGAGTAATACACCTCAAATTTATAAGCCCACCAATCTGCGAATACGGATGCTCCCATGGTATACTCTGCCAATTCAGGAGCAACTTTGAATCCTTCATTGACATGAGAGAATACGATATTGGTAATCCCAAATTCACGGCAGGTATTGATCAAAGCATAGATCTCATCGGCCCGGTAGGAATGGCAGTGGATAATCACTTTGCCATCCAGGATGTCAGCCAAGGTTTGAAGCCTGGTATCATATTTCGGAGGAATAGGAGTTGCCCCTTTTACCTTTTTTGCTTCATCATATGCCTTCCAGGCTTTCTGGTATTGGATGGCCTCGTTGAACCCATTGCGGATCACAGCCTCTACGCCCATTCTCGTACGTGGCTGGTTGCCATTTCCCCTACCATGTACCCTTGTAGGGTTTTCACCTAGGGCAAACTTGATCGTTCTTGGAGCCTCCTTCATGTATAAATCTTCGGGGTTTCCTGACCCATATCTGTGCTTCAAAGTAATATTTTCTCCACCAATAGCATTGGCGGAACCATGCATGGCATGTGAAACCGTAACACCTCCGGCCAATGCCCTGTAAAGTCCTATATCGTACGGATTTACCACATCAGCCATTTTTACTTCTGAAGTAATAGGAGAGGTAGCCTCATTGACAGCATCAAGTGCCACATGTGAGTGGGCATCAATGATTCCCGGCATCAAATACTTGCCACTTGCATCTATGGTTTCAACATTGGAAGCACTAAGATTAGTCCCAATCCTTTTGATGACGCCATTTTCTACCAATACATCGGTGTTTTCCAAGGTACCATTGGTAACGGTCAGCACCGTGGCATTTTTGATCAAGACATTCCCTTTGGGGGTTTGGGCCTCTGCCATCAGGCAAACCATCATCAAAAGTCCCGTATATAATATGTGTATCTTTTTCATAAATTTTGGATGTTATTATTGACGATTTGGTGATTTGGTGGCATTCAGTGGGTAGCTGCCAAAATCTCCCAAACTCATATTTCCTGAAAATTCCTCTCCCAGTATGTCTCCACTAACGGCAACATCTATGGCCATTCCTCCGGCAGATACGTCAAAAGAAAAAGTCAGGTAATTGCCGGAAATATTGATGTCCTTCATCTCAGAACTGGCCTTGCCGCTGCCGGCAGGGTTATCGTATGTTATTGTGCCTGTATAGCGCTCACCCTCTTTTTTGATTTCCATTTTGCCATTTGAACTTCCTGCGGGGGTATCTGAAACGTATTCCCATGTGCCAGCTATTTCTACAGTAGCCTCTTCATCACCGCCTTTTTTCTTTTTACTCGTATCGTAATCGAAAATATACCCATC
>NZ_REBN01000254.1 GCF_007692705.1 Mongoliibacter sp. | reverse complement strand
CGGGATTACAGCCTCATTTATTCATGCACTTTGGAGAAATCTAAAGGGTTTTTTTGCTTCAGGGCTAATCGGAATAATTACACTTCTTTTTAAAAAATTTGATGGCTTTTTCATGTTACTTAAGCCCTTTGTTTCTAAACTAAATAGTTTTATTTCCATTTTATGGGATAAAATTGCAGTTTTGCACAAACTAAAAATAAAATGCCTGTTTTACTTCAGTCTTTACGAATTGTCGACTCTGATAAAATCCATTCACCCAAAGACTTTATTCTTCAAGAAAATAAGGTGCTTCCTGCTTCCCAGTATAATCTCCAAGAATTTGATGAAATTATTGACTGTTCTGACTTTCTTGGCTCAGAGGGTTGGGTTGATCTAAGATGTAGTTCTGGTGAACCTGGAGAGGAATATAAGGAAACTTTGGATAGCCTAGGAGAACTGTTAGTGCAAAGTGGATTTGTGAAGGCGGTAGTTATTCCTAATACTAGGCCTGTTTTTCAAAATAAGAATGATATTCAGTTTTTTAAAGCCAAGACGGCTACATGGCTGGCTGACCCTATCATACAGGCTGCAGTTACAAAAGATGCTCTGGGTGAAGATTTCACCGATATGTTGGATATTAACGCTCAGGGTGTATTCATATTTGGTGATGGAAATAATCCATTGTCTAATCCTGATAGACTCATGAAATCTCTTCAGTATCTACAGAAGTTCAACGGAATTCTTTTTGATCAGGCTTATGAACCTTTACTTGCCTTGTTCGGGCAAATGCATGAAGGCGAAGTTTCTACCCGGATAGGAATGAAAGGAATTCCAAACCTTGCTGAGGATATAGCCATTCAAAAAAATCTGGAAATACTTAAATATTCAGGAGGAAGATTACATTTTCAGACGATTAGTTCAAAAACTGGGATTGAAAGGATAAGATCGGCTAAAAAACAAGGGCTGAATGTTACTGCTGACGTATCATTGTATCAATTAATATTTACTGATGAAGACCTTATGTCTTTCGATGCCAATCTTAAGGTACTGCCACCATTTAGATCTTTGGAGGATAGGAATGCAATTATAGAAGGATTAAAAGATGGTACAATTGACGCAATAGTTTCTAATCATCAACCTCAGGATTTTGATGCCAAACATATGGAATTTGACTTGGCACAATTTGGAATGATTGGATTACAGACTTTCCTGCCTTCTATGGTGAAACTAAGTGATGAAATTGGATGGCCTTTATTGATTTCAAAAATAACCACTGGCGCTAGGGGTGTGCTGGGAATTCATGGTAGTGATTCCGATTCTATGACTATTTTTTCTCCGAAAGAAGAGTGGACTTATGATAAAAAATCCAATTTATCTTTGTCTGCCAACCATCCTTGGATGGGGCGCTCTCTTAAAGGGAAAATAAAAATGGTGTTTAATAAAGGAGTACTAGCCAAATTTTAAATGAAAAAATATTTTAGTTACGCTGGCAAAATAGGTGTTTTGGCTGCGATTCTCTCATTATTGGCATTTTTTGTCCTCGGTGCGCTTGGAGATGATCCTACGTTGAAAAGTATTATTTTCAGTTTTGCCATCACTCCATTCTTCATTGGAGCAGCACTTTATTTTATAAGGTTCAAAGTCAATGATAACCATATAAGTTTTGCAGAAGGGATGACTTTAGGTTTTGTGGTTTATATACTCAATGCTGTGATCTCATTTATAGGCATATTTTTTGGATTGTTGGCATGGCCAGAGTTATTCGATAGAATAAAGGAAAGTAAAGTGAACATTACCCTGGAGAAAAAAGATTTTACTATTGAACAATATGGAGAAGATATTTTTCAGACAACTTATGAAAGTATTCAGGAACTGAATATTTTTCAAATTGCTATAAATGATTTTATATGGAAAGTTGTTTTTGGATTGTTTTTTACCATAATTATTTCCGTTATTTTGAGAAAGACAAATCAATAATTCTATGGAAGAGGAAAGCATAACCTTTGAAGAGGTGGTTAAAAAATGGGGCCCGATTTATGGAATAGTAGGCCTTATTTATACACTAATAACGACTATGTTCGACTTTGCAACCATGGGCTTTGCTGTTCAGGCATTGTCATTTGTGATTTTGGTTGGCATAGCGTTTACAGTTTTTTTCCTTGCCTGCAAAGAATATAAAGATGACAATAACGGCTTACTTTCTTTTGGTAGGGCTTTTGGAATAATTGCTCTGGTAGGATTAATTGGGGGGGTGATCCGTGCTGTTGGTATTTATATATATATCAAATTTGTGGATACTGGGTACATGGAAAGGATTCAGGAGGCACAAGAAGAAATGAGGGAAAGGTTTGGTGCACCGGATGTTGACACTAGTGAGTTACCTGAATTCTTGAAATTTTTTCAAACAGTCGAGTTTCTTGGTGTTGCTACATTCTTCAATGTGATGTTGGGTGTATTGATCATCGGTCTGATTGTAGCAGCTATTGTCCACAAAAAAGAAGATTTCTCCTATTAATGTTACAGGTTTCCATCATAGTGCCGGTTTATAATGAGGAAGAATCTCTTGCTGAATTGCATAATTGGATTCAGCGCGTGATGGATGAAAATGCATTTTCCTATGAAATCATATTTGTGAATGATGGTAGTATTGATCAATCTTGGTCTGAAATCCTGAAGCTAGGAGCTTTAAACCCTCACGTGAAAGGGATTAATTTTGTTAGAAATTATGGGAAATCCGCAGCTTTAGACATTGGGTTTGGTAAGGCAAAGGGAGAAGTTGTAATTACAATGGACGCTGATATGCAGGATAGTCCCGACGAAATACCTGAGTTGTATGATATGATCGTGGCTGGTGGATATGAGATAGTGTCAGGATGGAAGAAAAAAAGATACGATCCCATCACTAAAACAGTGCCTTCTAAGTTTTTCAATTGGGTAACCAGGGTTATTTCCGGTATAAAATTGCATGACTTTAATTGTGGATTAAAAGCATATAAAAATAGAGTTGTCAAGAATATTCATATATATGGGGAAATGCACAGGTATATCCCTTTAATCGCCAAATGGAATGGTTTTTCAAATATTGGTGAAAAAATAGTTGAACACCGACCAAGAAAATACGGAGAAACCAAATTTGGTATTGAACGGTTTCTTAATGGCTTTCTGGATTTGATTTCCGTATCATTTGTAAACAGGTATAAGAAAAAGCCGATGCATTTTTTTGGTTTTCTGGGCACAGTATCCTTTTTGACGGGCTTTATTATTACTTCTTGGTTAATATTTGAGAAGATATATGGTATATACAAAGGCCTAAGAGTAAGAGATATAACGGATCAGCCTCTTTTCTTTTTGGCATTAGTGGCCTTGATCATTGGCGTTCAATTGTTTCTGACTGGGTTCTTGGCAGAAATGATGACTTCCAATAACAGTCGAAAGGCTGATTACAACATAGATGAGGAATTCAACTTTAAGAGTTGATGTACTTTTCAGTTATCATACCGGTATTCAACCGTCCCGAAGAACTGGCAGAATTGCTTCAAAGTTTGAGTGAACAGGATTATAAAGACTTTGAAGTAATCGTGGTAGACGATGGTTCTACATTACCAACGGAGAAAGAGTTAATTCCATTTGAGGATAAACTTCGGCTCAATTATTTCCATATTAAAAATGTAGGCCAGGGTTTTGCCAGGAACTTTGGAATAGAGAAAGCAAGGGGACAATACTTCGTTTTTTTTGACTCTGATTGTGTCATTCCAAAATCCTATTTCTTGAAACTTAAGAATGCCATTCAAAACAGGGGCTTGGATGCACACGGAGGACCTGATGCTTCCTCTGAAGATTTTTCGTTAGAACAAAAGGCCATGGATTTCGCTATGACCTCTATTTGGACTACGGGAGGTATCAGAGGAAAATTAAAAAATCCGGGTAAGTTTCAGGCAAGAGGCTTTAATATGGGCTTTTCGCGAAAGGTATTCCAAGAGTTGGGAGGTTTTAAAGACCCCAACCGCGCAGAGGATATTGAAATCAGTATCAGGATAAAAAATGCTGGGTTCAAGCTAGAGCTTGTTCAGGAAGCATTTGTCTATCACAAAAGGAAGAACAATTTTAAAAGCTTTGTTCGCCAAGGTTTTAACTTTGGGAGAAATAGGGTGAATGTATCCAGATTTCACGCCAATGCTATCAAAGTAGTCCATCTTTTACCCTTTTTGTTTCTTTTATTTCTGATTTTTCTGCCTTTGACATCAATTTTTCATAGTGGACTCTTTCAATTGCAAATGTTTTTTCTTGGACTTTGGAGTTTTGCGATTTTTCTTCATGCTTCAGCCATTTATAAAAGTCTTATTGTAGGGTTTATGGCTATATTTTACTCTGTTTCCCAGCTAGCAGCCTATGGGTTTGGGCTTTCGTACGAATACCTGATCAAATCCTTGAAAGGTTAATTTCCTTTGGAGCAGTAGAAAATGATTTCATTTTGGGGAAGTGCATGCCTCTTAAGTAGGTCCTCATCAAGGCTCTTTACAAATAAATTTTCTGTAACGTTCAAGCCGGAATTGCTTAAGCGAGCAGCGTAGTCTTTTCCATATTTTCTTACATGGTCTCTTTGCCCAAAGAGCCTTTCCCTTTCTGCAGGGTCAGTCACAGACTTGTCCTCAATCGTTTTTTCCAAATCGTATACAGGAGACTGTATAATTCCCCAACCGTCTTTTTTCAAGACTCTGTTGATCTCACTGCAGGCGCGAATATCATCTTCCACGTGTTCCATCACATGGTTACAAAAAACCACATCAAAACTTTCATCATCAAAAGGGATATCATGTACGTCCATTTTCACCTTGGCCAAAGGAGACTCCAAGTCAGCTGTAATGTATTCTAGATTTGGCAGTGCCTCCATCCTGTCGATAAAACAAAGTTCTGGAGCGATATGAAGCACTTTAAATTTCTTTTTAAAAAAATCCGTTTCTTTTAGTAGGAAAAGCCACATCAGTCTATGCCTTTCCAAAGCGAGGCAGTTAGGACATAGTGCATTTTCTCTTGCCTTTCTGCCATAAGGCAAAAATTTTCTAAATGAGCTTCCGCATACATTACAAGCCACATTATTACCCTTATAAAAAACAGACAAAACTTTCAGAAAGAAATGAGAAACTAGCTGAAGGTATTTTCTTGGAATATACCGGATAACAAAACTGATTATCGATTTCATATTTTTTTAATTGTTTTTCAAAGGTCATCCCGACAAGCCGGGAAAGGTTATGAAATCTCACAAATTGGCCCTGACAGTTTACAGGCTATTCCCATATGAGAGGTATTCCTTATCCACTTCTGCTCACAGTTGGCCTGATTTCATGAATTCAGGGTTTGGACTCAAAGGTACTAAATCCTTCTTTTCTGCTTAAATGAACCTATTTTTTATTCTAAAAATATTCTAACTCCAAAAGATTCAAGTCAATTGCTTTATAATTATGTTAATGGTTTTATAAAATGCCTACTGGACAGAGAAGCAAATCAATTTACCGTAATTTTGATGTTAACCTATTTGACCTAAGATAGCATATGCAGAAAAGAAAGATTTATATAGCGATTTCATTAATTTTTTTAATTATTCTGGTCTTTTTAATTTTTAGACCCAAATCTTCCACGGAAGGCAATGAAATTCTAGCAGAAGTTAAAAGTGGCAAATTTAAAGTTGAAATCACTACTTCAGGGGAGCTTCAGGCGCTTAACTCAGTTCAGGTGATGGGTCCAACTGATGCCAGAAGATTTAGGGTTGGGAATTTTACTGTTGAGGAAATGGTGGATGAAGGAACAGTAGTCAAGAAAGGTGAATTTATTGCTTCATTAGACAGAACAGAGCTCTTTGGGAGATTTGAGGATAAAAGGCTGGACCTAGAACAAGCTCAGGCACTGTATGAACAGACTCAGCTAGATACAGCTTTAGTCTTAAGGCAGGAAAGAGATAATTTACTGAACCTAGAGTATGATGTCGAAGAGAGGGAATTGGTTTTGGAACAATCACAATTTGAACCCCCTGCAATCATCAAGCAAAACGAGAACAGCGTAGAAAGAGCCAAAAGAGACCTACAACAGGCAAAGGATCGATACAGGATCAAGCTTATGCAGGAGAAAGCCCGTATGGTCGAAGTATCCGCCAAGCTTAGGGATGTACAGTCTGATGTAACACAAATGGAAGAAGTGTTGGAGAAATTCACTGTTACTGCGCCGCAAAATGGGATGGTGATATACGTTTGGGGTAGGGGAGGAAAAGTAAAAGAGGGCTCCCAGATTTCTTCATGGAATCCTGTAGTAGCTACTTTGCCGGACCTTACTTCCATGCAAAGCATAACTTATGTCAATGAAGTAGATATACGGAAAGTAAAACCGGGACAAAGAGTAGATTTGGGACTTGACGCGTTTCCTGAGAAAAAACTTACTGGAAAAGTGACCAAGGTAGCCAATGTTGGACAACAGCGTCCAAATTCCGATGCAAAGGTATTTGAAGTAACAATTGTAGTAAATGAATCTGATGAGTTACTTAGACCAGCAATGACTACGTCAAATACAATTGTTGCAGAGGAGATCGAAGAGGCAAATTTTATTCCATTAGAGGCACTGTATTCTCAAAATGACAGCATCAACTACGTGCACCTGAAAAACGGTAAAAAACAGGAAGTGAAACTTGGATTATCCAATTCAAATTATGTAATCATTGAATCGGGACTTCAAATTGGTGACAAAGTGTATTTATCCACCCCTTCATGGGCAGAAAATGTTGCTGTCAACCTTTTGGAAGAGCTTGATGGGAAAAGAAATCCTGATTTTGATGAAATCTCAGCTAGTCCTGAAAACATCACCCAGAGGACAATAGAGGATTGAGTATGATAGTGGATGATAAAGCCAGATTAATGGCTAACTTTTATATTGCCCTTGAGGCAGTTATTGCAAATAAACTCAGGTCCTTATTGACTGCCCTTGGGATTATCTTTGGAGTAGCTGCCGTAATTGCGATGCTGGCGATAGGAAATGGTGCCCAACAGGAAATTTTGGAACAGATTCGTCTGGTAGGTGTAAATAATATAGTTATAGAACCAGTTTCTGAGCAAAAAGAGGAGAGCCTTGATGAAGATGCAGATGTTGAGGATGAAAGAGGAAAGTTTTCTCCTGGGCTGAAACTGTTGGATGTAGAAGCCATTGTAGAAACGGTGCCTGGAATAATCAATATCAGCCCAGAAATTGAAGTGGAAACTTTTTTGGTCAATGCAGGAATCAGGCGATCAGCAAAACTGGTTGGCGTAACTCCAGCATATTTTGATGTACTTGATTTCAAGTTAGCAGAAGGAAGTATGTTCACCGAAAAACATATGATAAACGGAGATCCGGTCTGTATTATTGGGCGCTCAGTGGTAAGTAAATTTTTTCCCAAAGAAAACCCTATAGGAAAACGCATCAAAAGTGGTTCTCAGTGGCTTGAAGTTGTTGGTATTATGGAGGAGCGTTACGTATCGGAACAGAGTATTTCCAAACTTGGTATTAGGGATTTCAATATGGATGTTTACATACCCATTCAGACTATGCTTCTCAGGTTTAAGAACAGAGATCTTTTAGTGCCTTCCAATTTGAGGTCTGATGAAAAAGCATCCTCCAACTATCACCAGATTGATAAATTGACGATTCAGGTTGCCGAAAGTGAGGCCCTTAATCCTACAGCTGAAGTGATTTCCAAACTTTTAGAGCGTAGACATTTCAATGTAGTGGATTTTGAAATCACGATTCCTGAACTCTTGCTCAAACAACAACAGCGTACCCAAAATATTTTCAATATTGTCTTGGGAGCGATTGCCGGAATATCACTATTGGTAGGTGGAATAGGTATCATGAATATCATGCTGGCTTCTGTTTTAGAAAGGATAAAAGAAATAGGCCTAAGACTTTCGTTAGGTGCAAAAAAATCCGATATTGTGAATCAGTTTCTTTTCGAGTCGATCATGATTTCGGTTTCCGGAGGCGTGATCGGAGTGATTTTAGGAATTCTCTTGGCCTGGCTAGTAGCAGAGTTTGGTGATTTCCCAACGGTGGTCACCATACCATCCATTTTGTTGTCATTCGGAGTGGCAGCTACCGTGGGTTTGATATTCGGAATTGCTCCAGCTCGTAAGGCAGCGAGTCAGGATCCTATAACATCTTTGAGATATGAATAAAATATTGTTTTCAGGATTGATGATATTTTCAATCCTTTGCTCACCTGTGGCCTCTATTGGACAACAAAGGGCAGAGTTCACTTTAGATGAAATTGTGACAAGGGCGAAAGGTCGTTCCCCAGCAGCTCTAAGGGCTGAGACCCGAAGAGAAAATAGGTATTGGAATTACCGCTTTTTCAGATCCAATTATAATCCACAGCTGAGGCTAGGCGGAACTGTCCCTGGTTTTTCCCAAGCTGTAAATACCGTAATTCAGCCGGATGGAAGTGTTGGTTTCCGCGAAGTACGTCAAAACCTGATGGATTTGGAGCTTGGTATGGAGCAGACCATAGCCGCTACAGGAGGGAATATTTCTATCAACTCTTCTACCAATAGGTTTGACAATTTTCTAGCACCGGATGGAAGTCCTCAAACACAGTGGTCTGGAGTTCCTGTAAATATTAGGCTGAGTCAGCCAATATTTGCTTTCAATCCATTGAAGTGGGATCAAAAAATTGAGCCTCTTGTCTACGAAGAAAGTAAGCGGGAGTTTGTGGAAGAAATGGAGCAGATCAGTCAGACAGTTACACAGTTGTTTTTCGATTTTCTGATCTCTCAGGTCAATTTTGAAATTGCCAATAAAAATCTTAATAATACCCAGGAAATACTCAAAATCGAGCAGGGAAGGTACAATATAGGGACTACTTATGAAGATAAGTTGCTACAGGTAGAATTGCAGGTGTTACAGGCAAAACAGGATTTGGCTCAGGCCAGGCTGGACTTAGAAGCCAACTCCCTGAGGTTGAAGTCTTATGTTGGTCTCAATGAGGCTGCAGAACTTGAGCTCATTCCACCAAGGGAATTGCCTGAATTTGATGTAAATGTAGAAGAGGCTATAGAATTTGCTTTCCAAAACCGGGCCGAAGCATTAGGCTTTGATAGGAGGATTCTGCAGGCAGAGTCAGGAGTTGCTCAGGCAAGAGGGCAGCGTTTCAACATGTTTCTGAATGCAAGTTACGGGTTGAATAATGCGGCCCTCAATTGGCAGCATCTTTACCAAGATCCCAATAGACAGACTTTGGTCAACCTTTCTTTTTTGGTTCCTATTCTTGATTGGGGCAGGAATAAAGCCCGAATGGGCCAAGCTGAAGCCAATAAAAAGTTGGTAGAGTATACTGTAGAGCAGGACATCATCAATTTTGAGCAGGAGATATTTACGAAAGTTAAGAATTTCAGTATGCTTAAAGAAAGGCTTGAAATCACAAAACTTTCTGATGAGGTGGCTGATAAGCGTTATGATATTTCCTTGCGCAGGTATCAAAACGGCAATGTAACAATAACTGACCTCAATATAGCCCAACAGGAAAAGGATCAAAACCGAAGGGCGTATATCCAGTCATTGAGGGATTTTTGGACAGCTTATTATGAGTTGAGACAGTTGACCTTGTATGATTTCCAAAATAATCAGCTCTTATATACTCCTGAGGTGCAATAAAATAATCTTGGCTCAGGTTATTAAGTCCCTGAGCCATTGTCTTTCTCTTTGGGTAGCCTCCCCGACTTCCTCAAGGCTTCATAAATAATCCACTCAATCTGCCCATTGGTGCTACGGAATTCATCCGAAGCCCATTTTTCCACGGCTTTCATCATCTTTTCGTCCAAGCGAAGGGCAAATGGTTTTTTAGTGGGCATTATTTCCTGATTTAAACTCCCTAAATTGATCAATGGCTATCTGGGCTTCTTGCGGTTTGTAGGTCCCCAGCATAAATTTCTTTTTTTTGGTTGTCACCAAAAGCCCGTATTTCCCGCCGGTATTATACAGCCAATAATCAAAATTGTATCTGATTCCCCAACCACCAAATTCCCAAAAAGATTTATATTTTTTAATTTCAATTTGCTCCATATCCTCAAATCTGTACTTTCTCCAGTTATTGATAATAGGAGGATACTTATATTGAAGACTATTGCCATCTATTCGGATTTCTATCCGGATTGATAAAAAGAACAATAATACAGCACCAAGAATAAGTATTGGAATGATTTTATCAGTCCAACTGACAGGCTTTTCCAGAGCTAGTAACCCCAAACCAATCACCAACAGGGTGACAGTCCCGACTGGAATCCATAGCCAAAATCGATTGAATTTTTGGTTTTCTTTGAAAACGTAATTCCCCATATTTTTAAATATTTAATAATTCCCCTTTTCCGAAGATTGAATAATTTCCTCAACTTCAGTAGGTCTCTTCGTACTGAAAATATATTTCCTTTCAGGTGTTTCCAGTTCTATGACATGATCAGCCATAAAAATATAAGCGCGCTGCTTGTAGCTTATCCTGTATCCAATACCTCCATATTCAAATAAACCATCAGTTTTTTTGACCTTGATAGATTTGATTTGATCAGCAGGGATTTTTTTCCATTTGAAGTTGAAAGGAGAAAAACGGTAAGCCAAACCCCGATCGTCCACCCTCAGTTCCAGTTTGATATTGATGATCAACATAAAGGTGGCTGTCATTACACCTGCAACGACGGCAACTGCAATAGGTCCTTCATCCCCCAGGTGATCAGTCTGCCAAAGAACCACTATCAGTATCAGGGTAGGCAGTTCTAGCATCAGGAGGGCATACATCAGCCAAGTACCTCTAAATGTATGGGTTTCATTGACCACCATCTGTTTTATTGGTTAAGGGTACCAACATTCAGCACAGGACTTGCCGACCTGTCCGAGCAAAGTACCACCATCAAATTGCTGACCATAGCTGCTTTTTTCTCGTCTTCAAAGTCTATGATTCCTTTGATTTTCAGGTCTTCGAGGGCCATTTCTACCATTCCTACAGCACCATCCACAATCTTTCTTCTTGCTGCAACAATCGCAGTGGCCTGTTGTCTTTGAAGCATGGCCGAGGCGATTTCAGAGGAATAAGCCAAATGGGAAATACGCGCTTCTATAACCTTAATTCCAGCATGATGCAATCGTTCTGAAATCTCAGCCTCTAGGGAATGATTCACATCTTCCACACCGGAGCGAAGGGTGATTTCAGCATCTTCAGCTTCAAAATCATCATAGGGATATTTTCCGGCCATCTTTCTTACGGCAGCATCGGATTGAAGATGAATGAAATTCTCATAATCTTCCACTTCAAAAGTAGCCTTGAAAGTATCCTCAACTTGCCAAACGACAATAGTTCCCACCATGACCGGGTTGCCGATTTTGTCATTGACTTTGAGCGGTTTGTTTTCAAAATTCCTGACCCGAAGTGAAATCTTGTTTTTGGTCATAAAAGGATTAACCCAGAAAAAGCCATTGGCTTTAACGGTTCCTTTGTAGGCACCAAAGAGAATCAGCACCATGGCCTTGTTGGGTTGAAGGGTAAAAAATCCCGGAAGAATAAGGATAAATGCTACACCTAAAACTAGTCCAAGAATATGTATTTCATTGATAAATGAAAATGCAGTGGCCGGAATCAGGGCTATCGCCACCAAGACCATTAAATAGCCTGAAAAGGGTTTTGTTATTTTTTCCATATTGTTATGATATTAAAATGATATCAATGCAATATACATGTTTTAGTAAAAAAAGTTTCATTCCGGGAGATTTTTTTTCAACTAACACTATATCTTTGAGATATGCCATTAAGAAAATTTTCTCGATTTCACATTTGTTTGGGTTTGGTACTTTTATTCTCATGTGGCCAAAAATCTACCAAAGAGATCTTTATTGGAAATCTCGATGAGTTGGTTGTGGGAGAATTGATTCTCAAGAAGGACAGTTTGACAAAAAATATTGAAGTCAAACAGACAATCAATCATCAAGGTATTGAATACATCGTTTCCTTGGCAGATAGAGAAAGGACAATCCAGTATTATTCAATACTCACCGGGGATAAAGTCAAAGAAATCAAACTTCCGGATGATGGGCCAAATAGCTTTAAAGGGTACATTGGGTTTTTATTAGCAGAAGGTTTTGATTCACTGACAATCATCAATTGGAATGGTTGGTTTTATGAATATCATCAAGAGCAAAGAACAAAGGCAGAACGGATCGATCACCAATTAGAGTTTCCGAATTCCTTTTACAGTAGCATGCTTTATGGGAAAAGAAAAAATTTCGCCAAAGATTCAGAAAGCCTGTATCAAATTTTAGTGTCTCCTCTGATTACACCAAGCAGTAATTTTACAGGAAAAACTAAGGCATTTGATAAAATTGAAGAATGGATTATCTCTTTTGATTCTAAAGAAGACAAAACAACCCTAAAGAACCTTGTTTTTCCATTAGGATATAAATTAGAATTTGTAAATGATCACTTGTCTTATCCTCCAATAGTTGAGTTTGTTGACAATAAGAATTATGTGTTATTCCCATATTCTGATTCAATTTTTGTTATGTCTGATTTCAAAATTTCGGATAAGAAAAAATTAATGACTGGAGCAGATTTTAATTTTACAGGAAGTGAAAAAATTGTCCGTGGTGAATATGGATATGTGGAATTGAAAAAAGAGGCCAGTTCACATTTGGATTTTCTTTATGATAAGTACAGAAATATTTTTCTCAGGATTTCAAAAATAAATGAATCGGGTGCAGGGGAAACAACTCGGGAGAGGACAAAACATCATCTCCTCAGTATTTATGATTCTGATTTGAACCTTTTATCAGAATACAAATTTGAATATGGCCCTGGAACCAAGTTGGAAAATTACTTTATAGCTTCAGACGGTTTCTATTTGAACAAACCCGAAAATGCATCAGAAGACGAATACGGGTTTTTCAGGATTGATTTGTCAAAAGTGAGAAAGTAGGCATATCGATTACCAATAAACCCTGTCTTGAAAATATTCCTAAAAGCCTTCCTTAAGATTTTAACTTTCGAGGTCAAAAAAAGACCTCAAAGGTTAAAAAGCCCAATAGTACTTTCCAGATTCAGTTATGAGTAATCTCGAATCCTGAAACTCGCCGATCACTTCTAAATTTTCACCAAGTCTGGATGCTTCAAAATTATTGTTATCAGCAAAGTTTTCCCTGATCATGAACTCCTCTTTTTCTTCCAATGATCCGAATGCAGACAGTTCATAAGCAAGTAAGTTTTCAAACAAATAGCCCACTCTGCCATCAGGCAACAAAACCCTATACCAATCATTCGTTTTTCCCTGAATGGTTGCGACCGTGTTGTTCGGAAGTTTTTGGATAATCTCAGCATTTGTTCCTGGTTTTGATCTAAGGTTTGCGGTGGGTACTTTAACCCTGACCACCTTACCCAAATTGATGGAATCACCTATTGTAGTCACAACTGACAGCCTTCTTTCTTCAAAAAACGGGAATGGGTCCACCGCACCTCTACCCGATCTATAAATTCCAAAATGAAGATGGGGTGGGGTAGAAATTGCATTTCCAGTATTTCCCACCGTTCCAAGTGTATCTCCAATATTGACAGCCTGACCTGTTTTGACCATTTGGGTGTCCAAGTGGGCATAATAATAGGAATATCCACCTCCGCTCATATTTATTATTTTGCCTCCCAAATTGTTGTTACCAACTCTATTGACTCTTCCTGAACTTACGGCGATCACAGGAGTTCCTCTTGGTGCAAATACATCCACCCCTTCATGTCTCCTTCTCCCGCCATCCCTGGGATCACCAAAAAATGAGGCAATAGATCTGTGATTTTTGCCCCCGATAGGGAAAGCCAATGATGGATTTTGTTGTACCAAAAGTTCTACAACACCACCTCTGAATAATTCAGGTTGAATTCTGACTCCATACTTACCGGTATTTTTTACTTGGAAATTTAGTTGACTGGTGTCTTTTGCGAATTGTATGTTTTTTCTACCGCTGTTGCTGACTTCATATAAGTCCAGAAAAAACCTTGCGTCTTTGGTTGAAATCTGTTTGACCTCTGCGGATATGATTTGACCTTCCTTTGCTTCAAATTCCATATAAATGGCTTTTGGCTGATTTTTCTCAAAATGGCTGATCTCCTGATAAGGAAGTGTGATTTCCACCGGTGAATCAAAAGCCCGCTCCCCGGCATTTACCCAGTCCCTGACGATGGCTGCATTTTCAAATTCAGAGGAATTAAGAAAGTTGCTGTATTGCTCATAAGGATTGCTGGGACCCAGTATTTTCTGAAAATTGGTACCATTACAGCCCAAAAGAATCAGCCCCAAAAATCCAAATAAGCCTATTGACTTGATATTCATACCTTGGTAGTTACAAATACCGTGCATTTACCACAGACCTTTGGGGTTTTTCAAATCCCGAAGGTCTTTTTATATGAATTTGCAACTAAAAAAACCTTCATGAAAGTATATATCTTTCATGAAGGTTTTTTTAATGTCGAATATCGAACGCCGAATTTCGAATAATGAAGTGCTGTCAATCTTCCTTCTAAAATCGTAAATCTAAAATCAAGTAAGCATCGCTCCATCCACCTGCAGCACCTGCCCGGAGATATACGAACTCATATCAGAACCCAGGAATACACAAGCATTGGCCACTTCTTCAGGTTGACCACCTCGCTTCATTGGAATCCCATCTCTCCAGCCTTGAACTGTTTTTTCGTCAAGGACTCCTGTCATTTCAGTTTCAATAAATCCAGGCGCCACAGCATTGCAGCGGATATTTCTGGACCCCAATTCCAAGGCTACCGATTTGGTGAAACCGATGATACCTGATTTGGAAGCGGCATAATTGGCCTGTCCGGCGTTGCCTTTAATACCTACTACTGAAGTGATGTTGATGATGGAACCTGCTTTGGCTTTCATCATGGTACGGGTGACTGCTTTGACTGTGTTGAAACAGGATTTAAGGTTCACATTGATCACTTCGTCCCATGCTTCTTCTGTCATTCTCATGAGCAGGTTGTCACGGGTGATGCCTGCATTGTTGATCAGGATATCCAAAGCTCCGAATTCAGTGACTACCGCATTGATCAATTCTTCTGCTGCTTTGAAGTCAGAAGCATCTGAGCGAAAACCTTTGGCTTTGATACCGAAGGCAGCAAGTTCTTGCTCGAGTGCCTGCCCTTTTTCCACACTGGATAAAAATGTAAAGGCCACATTGGCGCCTTCCTGTGCATATCTGATGGCTATTGCTCTTCCTATTCCTTTAGATGCCCCGGTGATCAAGGCTGTTTTTCCGCTTAATAATCCCATGGTTTATATTTTTAGGTTGGTTATAATAGTGCCAAAAATAAGAAAATTTCTTAATTGCGTTGGAAGGGTTCACGCAGAGGAGGCAAAGGGGCGAAGGATCGCAGAGTATTATTAAATTTATATCACTAACATTAAATTTTTAACAATATGAAGGAAAATGAAATTTCATATCAAGTTATTGGCAAAGCAATAGAAATTCATAGAAAGATTGGTCCCGGATTGTTAGAAAGTGCCTACGAAAAAATCCTTTACCATGAATTGATGAAACTTGGGTTGAAGGTTCAGTCACAAATAGTTTTGCCTATACAATGGGACGGAGTTTATATTGAAAAAGCCTATCGGATTGATCTTCTGGTCGAAGATAAATTAATTATTGAATTGAAAAGTGTGGATCAAATAGCTAAAGTTCATTTATCCCAGCTAAAAACTTATTTAAAGCTTTCTAATTTGAAGCTTGGCCTTATTATAAATTTCCGGTCAGAATTACTTCGTGATGGTATTCATAGGGTAGTCAACAATCTTGAGGATGAAGTTGATTTTTAAAATACGCCTTTTTCTTTGCGATCCTTTGCTTCTTTATAAGCTTTGCGTGAACCCTTCTTTGAAAACTTGTTTTATTTTTTTCTCTCCCCAAAAGCCCTATTTTTGCATAGCTTATTTGAAAATTAAACACAAAGAATATGTCTTCGACTAAATATGATGTTATTGTTTTAGGTTCAGGTCCGGGAGGATATGTGGCAGCTATCCGTGCTTCCCAATTAGGTCTCAAAACAGCCATAGTAGAAGCTGCCGAATTGGGTGGCATTTGTCTCAACTGGGGTTGTATTCCTACCAAAGCTTTAATAAAAAGTGCCCAAGTTTTTGAATATATCAACCATGCCTCTGATTATGGAATCAAGGTCAAAGAAGCTGAAGTGGACTTTGGTGGAATGATCAAAAGAAGCCGTGATGTCGCGGCAGGGATGTCAAAAGGCATTCAATTTTTGATGAAGAAAAATAAAATTGATGTCCTCACAGGTTGGGGTAAAACAAAGCCGGGTAAGAAAATCGAGGTTGAAGATAAAGACGGCAAGAAAAATACCTATTCCGCAGATCATATCATCATCGCTACAGGCGGAAGAGCAAGGGAACTTCCTGCGCTGAAAATAGATAATGAAAAAATTGTAGGTTACCGCAAGGCTATGACCTTGGATAAAAAACCGGAGAAAATGGTTGTAGTAGGCTCAGGAGCTATCGGGGTGGAGTTTGCATACGTCTACAATTCTATTGGTGTGGAAGTGACCATAGTCGAGTTTATGGACCGTATTGTTCCAAATGAGGACGAAGAAGTATCCAAAGCACTTGAAAAAATCTACAAAAAAGCAGGCATGAAAATCATGACGAGCACTGAAGTGACTGCTGTAGATACCAAGGGGGAAGGCTGCAAAGTCAAAGTGAAAGATAAAAAAGGAGCTGAATCCACCATTGAATGCGATATTGTCCTTTCAGCAGTAGGTGTGGTTTCCAATGTGGAAAATGTGGGCTTAGAAGATGTGGGAATACTTGTAGACAAAGGAAAAATCAAAGTTGATGAGTTTTACAAAACCAATATGCCAGGTTACTATGCTATCGGAGATGTGACTACAGGTCCTGCCTTGGCACACGTGGCTTCGGCAGAAGGTATTATTTGTGTAGAAAAAATCGCTGGCCACCATCCTGAACCTCTGGATTACAATAACATTCCGGGATGTACTTATTGTGTCCCTGAAATTTCCTCTGTTGGCTATACAGAAGCCAAAGCCAAAGAGGCAGGCTACGAAATCAAAGTAGGTAAGTTTCCATTCTCTGCTTCCGGTAAAGCATCAGCTGCTGGAGCAAAAGACGGATTTGTCAAATTGATTTTTGATGCTAAGTATGGCGAACTTCTAGGAGCCCATATGTTAGGGGCTAATGTTACAGAAATGATCGCTGAAATCGTTGCTATACGCAAACTTGAGACTACAGGTATGGAATTGGTAAAGACGGTTCACCCTCACCCAACTATGTCTGAGGCCATCATGGAAGCAGCTGCTGCCGCATATGATGAGGTTATTCACTTATAATTTTAAAATTATCCTTATATTCGAGACACAAGATCAAACATTTGGTCTTGTGTTTTCTTTTTAAAAGGAAATTGGATTCCTAAAATTACAAACATTGGAAGAGCAAGAACTTATAGCTGGATTGAGGGCAAGGGACAGGAAAACCGTAGAATATCTCTACGAGAAATACTCCCGGGCACTTTTTACCGTAATCAGCAGGATCATCACTGATTCGGATATTGCCGAAGAAGTTTTTCATGACGCCTTTATCAAGATTACGCGGAAGATTGACAGTTACGATGAAACCAAAGGGAGACTTTACACTTGGATGGCTAATATTTGCCGTAATGCAGCAATTGATAAAACCAGGTCCAAAGAGTTCTCTCAGGGCAGTAAGACCAATACCATAGATGACTACGTATATGGATTGGAGAGTCAATCAGGTACTTCTGAGTTGGTCGACGGAATAGGAGTAAAGGAACTTCTAGTTGATTTAAATGAGGAGCAGCGCTTTGTGGTGGAGTGTATTTATTTCAAAGGATATACCCATTCAGAAATTGCTGAGGAATTTGCTATACCCTTGGGTACTGTCAAATCCAGGATCCGTGCAGCTATCAATTTGTTAAAAAAGAACATAGAAAAAATTTAGTGGATATTCAAGCATACATATCGTCAGGAAAGCTTGAGCTCTTCGTACTCGGAGAGCTGAGCGAGCGGGAGAGCGAAGAGGTTATTCGTCTGGCAAAAAAGTACCCTGAAATTCAGGCGGAACTTGACCAGATAGAGGAAGCATTCTTTGATTTCGACAACCAAACAGGAAAAGCACCTTCTGCAAAAGTCAAAAACAGAGTCTTTGAGAGTTTGGAAAAAGATTTTGAAATCGGCTCAGCTACTGCTGTAGGAAAAAGCAGCCCAACCAAGGTAGTCGCTATCACCCCATGGAAATCATACTTTGCAGCAGCATGTGTGACAACAGTTATAGCTTCTGTTGCGGCAATTTTCTTTGCCATGCAATACAAGGATGTAGACAACAGGTTTACGGCTTTGCTTCAGGAGCAATCTCAATTGGCAGAACAGCTGGATCAGTACAAAGTCAATTTTGAAGAAACAGATGCCCAGCTCGAGTCATTGCTTGCAGGGGATTTCCAGCGTATACCTATGAAAGGTGATCCTTTTGAAATCCAAAAAGATGCTGTAGTGGATGTGTGGTGGGATCAAGCTGCTGCATCGGTATTTATCTCGGTCAATAGGCTGGAAGGATTGGATGAAAACCAGGATTACCAGCTTTGGGCGATTGGAGACGATGGTCCAGTAGGTATAGGTCTTATCAATCCCGGACAGAAATTTAGTTTGCAACAGATGGATGCTGTAGCTGCTGCTGGTACATTTGCAGTCACTATAGAACCCAAAGGAGGTTCCGAAAGTCCAACTTTAGAAAAACTGGTGGTAATTGGGAATGTGGGTTAATTAAAATACCAATAACTTAAATTCTTATAAATTCAACCCCATGTTCGGTGTCCCGGGCGTGGGGTTCTTTTATATAGGTGTTTTAAAAAAATGTAAGGCATTATTTAGAATCAAAAGTTGTTTACGATTTGATTCATTAACTTACAATTTAAATTAAAAGGTACCTGAAATGGAACTCCAATTGTCCACCCCTGCATTGTTATTCTCCGCCATCACTTTGATGATGTTGGCTTTTACCAATAGGTTTTTGGCTGTAGCCAATTTGATCCGCGGATTGCATAAAAAGTTTCTTGAAAACCCGGATGAAAAAATCATTGTCGGTCAGATCCAAAACCTCAAGAGCCGCCTGAGCATGATCAAATACATGCAGCTTTGTGGAGTCTTGAGTTTCCTTTTTTGCGTGATCTGTATGTACCTGATCTTTATTGAAGCCCAGCAGGCAGCCAATTATGTATTTATTGGGAGCATGTTCACACTTTTGGTTTCATTGGCCATTTCTTTTGTGGAAATTATGATTTCAAACAAAGCCCTTAAACTGGAAATCCAGGATATGGAAGATCATTTTCAATCCCGTTCTACCGGACTTGATCTCTTTTTTAAAAAAGATAAGAATGTTGATGAAAAATAAAGTTTTACTGCTTACAGTTTTATTTGGTGCACTCGCCTTTATTTCCTGTAAAAAGCAATTTGATGAACTCCATAAAATTCAGGTAAATAGCCTTTCCGAAATGGAGGATTTTTATACCTGGACCTCGGATAGAATCCCTATGGTTTCTGCCCATAGAGGTGGTCCATATCATGGTTTCCCTGAAAACTGTATTGAAACTTTTGAAAATACTTTGATGCATACAGCTTCTATTCTTGAGTTTGATGTGGCCTTGACCAAAGATTCTGTGATGGTGCTGATGCATGACAATAGCTTGGATAGGACCACAAATGGCTCAGGAAAGGTGATTGAGAGTACCTTTGAAGAAATCAGAGCCTTGAGACTAAAGGATAATGAGGGAAGACTGACTGATTTTGTTATTCCCACTTTGGACGAAGTCTTGGATTGGGGAAAGGGAAAAACATTGTTTACGGTAGATGTCAAGAGAGAAGTGCCTTTTGAAATGGTTGTAGATGCGATCAAAAGGCATAAAGCAGAACCATATGCTGCAGTGATCACTTATAGTTTAGGTGCAGCCCGTAAAGTGCACCGCCTTCATCCGGATTTGATGCTTTCTGTTACTATCAGGAATGATGAAGAACTGGAAAGATTTGAGAATTCAGGAATTCCGGTTGACAGATGGATTGCTTTTACGGGTCTTTCTGAAAGGCCTGTTGAATTCAACCAAAAGTTGCACGAAAATGGCGTATTTACCATCCTTGGGACCATGGGTAACCTTGATCGTAGCGCCATCGCGCGTGGTGATCATATTTATGCAGAATTCATCAACAACGGAGCGGATATCTTAGCTACGGACAGGCCTATAGAAGCTGCTAAGGCGATTAAAGGGCTAGTTCCAGAGAAGAGTAAAAAATTTAAGTATTTTGAAATAAGATAGAAATAGAGTGGAAATATGGTTGAAATACAATAGAAATAAAGTTGAAATATGGTAGATATACGATAGAAATAAAATAGAAATATGGTGGAAATACAATTGAAATAAAGCTAAGGACTATCATGATGTGAGAATGAAAATATGTGGTCTTTAATATTTCGCCGAAGGCATATTTCACAAAGTATATTTCTACTGTATTTCACGCAGTATATTTCAGTTTTTACCATATTTCCACTGTATTTCCTTTAATAATTTTATATGATAATTGACCTAAGAAGTGACACCCTAACCAAACCAACTAAAGGAATGTTGGAAGCCATGTGGGCAGCGGAAAT
>NZ_REBN01000058.1 GCF_007692705.1 Mongoliibacter sp. | reverse complement strand
ATAATTGCTGATTGCTTCTTTGAGTTTTTGTATATCATTCAAAAGTATGATTCTTTCTTGGGTTTCAATCAGCCTATCTTTTTTCAATGAGGTCAGTACCCTGCTTACTTGTTCTGAATTGGTACCGATGATTTGGGCAATTTCCAGTCTGCTGAGGTTGATTTCTACTTGATTGTCCTCTGGGTCGGATAAGTAGGTGTCTGCAATATATAGTAAGCCCATTATCACTTTTTCCTCGTTGTTCATCATTGACAGACACTTGGTCCTGATTTCACTTTTTCTCAATTCTCTAGAATAAAAGCGCATGACTTCAAATGTAAATTGAGGATTTTCCATAAAGGCAGCTTGAAGGCTTTTGTTATCGATAAAGCAGATCTGTGCTTCAGTCAGGGTCACTGCCCCTATACTGTATTTTTCCAAGCCAATTGCTGTATGTCCCAGGATGTGACCTTCCTTTGCCAGTCTGACCGTATGCTCTTTTCCATCAAGACTTGAGCTGACCACTTTTACCTTTCCTTTTAAAACAAAATAAGCACCCATCACCAAACTTCCCTCCATGAAGATGAATTGTCCTTTGGGGTAGTTGGGTGTGTTTTTTACCTGAGACAATTTCTCAAGCCATTTTTCGCCAGAATGCTTGATTAGGCAGGAGGTAGTTTCACATGTTTTACAATTTACACTGTTATTCATGGATGTAAGTTAGTGTGGAATTGCTTGACAATCCCGAGGTGGCAAATTGATTACTATCAGATGCTCCAATTTGGTAGATTTTTTTTCATTTTCCTATTTGAGTTTGAGACTTGAAAATTTTTTTAGTTCTAAAAAAAGCTGGTCTTACCCCAATATTTTAGAAAATCAAAGCCTATGAAATTTGTAAGATCCACCTTCCATTTGGTCCAAGGGCTTTACTCAAAGTTTCAACCTCTTTTTTAATTTTCTTCAACCTATGTACCCAATAATTATACAAAAGCAGGGCTGATTCTCCTATTTTTAAATAATAAAGATATTTTTATCCTTAATTTAGCTTCTAAATAGTGTCAATATGTTTTCAAAAGCCTGCCAGTACGGAATCAAGTCAGTTATTTATATATGGAAGCAAAGCCTCTTAGGCAATAAAGTCGGAGCAAAAGAGATAGCAGAACATGTGGATGCACCAGAACCTTTTACTGCAAAGATTTTACAGGAATTGGTTAGAAAGAATATCGTAGGTTCTCAAAAGGGTCCAAATGGAGGTTTTTATGCAGATAAAGCGCATGAGAAGTATACGCTTAGGGACCTCGTTGAAGTATTAGACGGAGACGGCTTGTTTCATGGTTGTAGTCTAGGATTAAAGGAGTGTTCAGAAACGAACCCATGTCCTTTACACCATGAAATCAAGAAAGTCCGCTCTCATGTGGTTAATATGCTTACGAAAAAGTCCTTGAAACAATTGGCAGAAGAGGTAGAAAGGGGGGAAACCGTTTTGGCAAGGTTTGACATTTGATATTCCTGTTTAGTTTCAAGATTTTTTCGATTTTGTCCAGGTGTTTTTATACGAATAAGTTTGGGTGATTTCGAAGTATTTGATCCACATATAGCCTAAATGCCAAGGCCATCTGCTCTTGATGAGCTCAAGTGATTCCATTACGATTATAACCGAGTGGATCTTGTTCTGATTAAGATTGGTCTTACCCTGTTCGATCTATGCTGGGAATGCGTCTGTGATTTTCATTTTTGATCGTCCTGTTTGAAAATGTACTCCACAATGACATCCTCGCTTTTTTCTTCTTTTTTTATTTTAAGTTCGGAAAGCAACTTCCTTAAGGCTTCATTTTCGTCAGTCAAAGAGCCGTTTTTTTCTGACAATTCAAGCTGGCTTTTCCTCGTTTCGATCAGGTCTTTTTCCAAATGTTCAATTGTTGAATCCTTGTCAGTCAGCTCCTTTTCCATTTCCTTTTTCTCCAGTTTTAAGCGATTGATATTTTCTTCATGGAAATAAGATTTTGCTTGCTGATTTTTTCTAATAATAAGAAATATTATCAAAGCGATTATTGTCAGTGCAAAAGGATATATTGTATGCATAAAAGTTTTTTTTAGAAATTTTGGTGATCAGGTTAACATCACCCAACCTGTAATTGTGTAATATTACTTGTTTACGGCCATTTGTTTCTGTAATATAGGCATTCCCTAAGCTAAATAAAATCACCCTACCCATATTTAGATTTAGTGGTTTTCACAATTTTCACAAGATCAGATGATTGATATTTTACTCGTTCACATAAGTGATCTTTTAAATCAGAACTTCAAAAATCAAAATGGAGTTTCTGAAAATAAAGTTGTGGTATCTAACCTCCCGGATAGCGCTTCCTCTTCTCAGGTTGAACTCGAGAACAGAATCATTTGCTTTTTACTTTCTATTGAACAGGAAACCATACTCAAAAATAAAAATGGAAGAATGGGAGGGAGCTCTTCCGGTATGATGGATAAATTTGCCCCACTTTACTTGAATCTTCAGCTTGTATTTTGTGCAAATTTCAAAAGCGAAAATTATTTAGAAGGGTTAAACTACCTCTCTCAGACGATTAGTTTTTTTCATCAGAATAGAATTATTAACCTTGGAAACATCCAGGGGCTTTCCATGAAAATGGACAAGTTATCCTTTGAACTCAGTAATCTTTCCTACGATAACCTCAGTCAGGTTTGGTCTGCCATCGGGTCAAAAGTGTTGCCTTCTGCTATTTACAAAGTAGGCTTGGTGATTTTTGACAATACACCGATTAGATCCATTACGCCGGTGATTTCAGCTACCGGATCGCAGAATCCTGATTGATATGGTCCAACACTACCTCCATATAGCCAGCATAGATTTCTTTCATCACTATTATGGAGCCGATAAATTCAACGGATTTTCTGTAAACTGGACAAATGAAACATCAATATTGATGGAGAACCTTCAGATTCTGGTAAAACCTGGATTTGGAGGTATAAGCATTCTGTGTTCGGATATTGAGCTTCTTCGTGATGAGCAGGCAATTATCTTACTGAGAATATCTCCTAAAGATCCTGAATTTTTCATTTACACAGATTTTGGCCAGGAATTCAGTCCGAAAACCGAAATTTTCTTTTTCACAAATGGCGGGGACAATAACAGTCCAAATACTCTGCAGCATGGTGAGTATGTTTCCAAAGAAGACTGCATCGATATAATCAATAGAGAAACTGTCAAAGAAATCACCTCAAAAATCAATGATAAAGCATATCAGGTATGGGAAGATCAAGAACCTGTTTTGGAACTCAGGCATTTCTCGGGACTGATAAACGATACCAGTGAAAAGGTATTCTATGTAGAAAAAAACAAAAAAAAGGAGGCCTTTTATAAACCAAGGGCAGGAATGGAGAAAAAACCTTTTGGTTTGATTGCCCTTGAGGTTCATCAGCTATATGTCGCTTATATGAAAACGAAACAGTTGGCAAACTTACAGATCAGGTTTAAAAACAGGGAAACGATTTGGAAATATATCCTGGCAGATAAGGTCTTTGAAAAATTCTCTGAGTTGAGCATTACAGATACCCAGGATAATGGAATCCGCTTCAAGGAAGGGGAATTTGAAATAAATCCTGATTGGAAGGTGAAATGTTTTGAATCTGAAACCGAAATACCCTTCAGATTGGATTTGACCAGACGGTTTCAGGTCTTGGAAAAATCAAAAGAAGGAAAGGAAAAGGACAAACTCATTTTCAAACAATTGCCTGAAGCAAAACCAGATCAACTCCATCGAAACGCAGACAATATAGGAGTTTTATACTCACATATTTTTATATAACAAATTTATCACACTAACAAACAATTCATTATGGCACAAAATCTCATGACCCCGGGAGTTTACATTGAAGAGAAAAATGCATTCCCAGGCTCCGTTGTTGAAGTCTCTACCGCTATTCCCGCATTTGTCGGGTACACGGAAAGAGCTTCCAAAAACGGGAAATCTCTGGTCAACAAACCGACCCGGATCACTTCATTTGCCGACTACCTTGAGCTTTTCGGAGGTGGGTTTAACCCCAAATTCACCCTTGACGATACACAGGCAGGCGATAAAAACACTGTAACCATTGATGGTAAGGAAAAAACCATCAAGTACAAAGACAATAACCTTGTTTACCTGTACAACAGCATCCGTCTGTTTTATATGAACGGGGGAGGAACCTGTTACATCGTTTCGGTAGGAACTTATGCAGGAAAAGATGGAATTGAAATCAAAAAAGACGAATTACTTGGAACAAGTAAAGGTGAAAATGGGAAGCCTATTGAAGGTGGTCTATTGAAACTTGTCAAGGAATTGGAGCCTACTATGGTGGTGATCCCTGATGCCGTTGCCTTGGAGGCTGATTCCTATGAAATCTACAAGCAAATGCTTGCCCATTGTGCAAAAATGCAGAACAGGGTGGCTATTCTTGATGTGTATGACGGATACAACAGCAGGGATGATGGCGAAGAGGACAATGTCAAGATTTTCAGAGAGAAAATCGGGACTGAATACCTGAGCTATGCAGCAGCGTATTACCCATGGCTAGAAACCAATATTGTCCAAAAGGGTGAGATCACTTTCAAAAACTTTGATGAAACGGTGAATCTATCTGAAATCCTTCCTGAATCCAGGGCTCAAAGCCTTCTTGAAGCTTTCCCGAAAAATCCAGAGGAGTTTACAGCTCAACTCAAAGCGGACAGAGCAGAATTGTCTGAAGAAGAAATAAACGGACTTCTTCCTGGGTACATCAAAAATAAAGAAAGCAACCATCACTTGGGGCTATTGGCTACAAGTCCAACTTATGCAGCACTTCTTGATGAAATCAGGGTAGTGATGAACCTTCTTCCTGCCGGACCGGCAATGGCAGGTATATTCACTATGGTGGACAACAGCAGAGGCGTATGGAAAGCACCTGCTAATGTAGGACTTAATGCAGTGGTA
>NZ_REBN01000059.1 GCF_007692705.1 Mongoliibacter sp. | reverse complement strand
CTCTCAGTCCAAGCTCAAAATAATTTCCACTACTTTTAAGTAGTGGTGGATTTGAGCAAAGGTAAGCCCGATTTTAGTCGAAAGCCGTTCGTGGGGACACGAACGGCGGCGGCAGGGTAGACTTTTTATTTGAATAGTAATGTGTTTATTTTTGATTGTAATCGAAAATAAACATGTAATTTTTCGATTATAATCGAAGAAATACATGTTTTTATGTTAAATAGGAATTATTATGATCACTAGAATTATAGAGGAGGACTACTCTTCCTGCCGGGTTTGAGGCGGCATATCCTAATACTGTATATGAAAAAGTAACTCCGGACAATTATATGGATTTTTTAGTTTGAACGAAAAACCCTAAAGGTAAAAAATGAGGTTATCCCGCAGATTCCGCTGATAGCCGCAGATAATGGGTTGGTCTCATCGTCTATTTTGATCTGCGTACATCTCCGTAATCTGCGGGAGTATAAATACCGGTACTTATGGCTTCGGGTTATTGGTATTTAGGCCTGGGTTTTGGAGACATAGAAGAGAAAATCATTTCGGCTAAAGCCCCTGAATCTTAAGCGAAACTGGTTCCACCGCATAAATGCAATGGAAATTAGGATTGACCCTCCAATCAAAGCTAACCTATCTCTCAGTCCAAGCTCAAAATAATTTCCACTACTATTAAGTAGTGGTGGACTTGAGCAAAGTTAAGCCTGACTTTAGTCGAAAAGCCATTCGTGAAGACACGAACGGCGGCAAGAGTGATTGTCCCGCAGATTTCGCTGATAGCCGCAGATAATGGGTTGGACTTGTTGTCCAATTTAATCTGCGCACATCTCCGTAATCAGCGGGAGAATAAATACCGATACTTGTGGCTTCGGGTTATTGGTATTTAGGCCAGGCTTTGGGAACAGAGAAGAGAAAATCATTTCGGCTAAAGCCTCTGAATATTAAGAGAAACTGATTCCACCGCATAAGTGCGATGGAAATTCCGAGTGAACCTCCAATTAAAGCTAACCTATCTATCAGTCCAAGCTCAAAATAATTTCCACTACTTTTAAGTAGTGGTGGATTTGAATTTAGCCAAGCCCGACTTTAGTCGAAAAGCCATTCATGAATAAACGAACGGCGGCAAGAGAGGAATTTGGGATCTTCCTTATCAGAAGTAAGTCCGAAGGTACAACCTTGCGACAACAGGATGAATAAATTCAAATATTACAAATAACTACAGAAAAAGTATATTGAGAAAAAGATTTTTTTAACTTAGCTTTTAATTAGTTGTGATTAGGCTGATATGAATCAAATAAATAAAATTTTTCAGAGCTTGAGTAGAATACTTTTGAGTTGTGGCTTGCTCTATTTCAGTACCATTACTTCAGCTTATGGGCAGAATGAATTCAAAGAACTCAGGTTTCAGGCGGAAGAAGATGAAAAAAAGAGTACCTACTTTTTAACAGGAACAATCAGAGATCAGGATAGCGGAGAACCCATATCAGGAGTATCTGTCCATATTGATGGATTTTTTACGGGAGTCAATTCAGATAACAGGGGACAGTACATCTTGCGCTTGGATTCAGGAAAGCATAGAATTGTATTCAGAAAGTTTGGGAAAGCAGCAGACTATTATATCATAGAAATGTATGGTAACGGAGTACTGGACGTGCTCATGTCCGGTGTAGATTTCGAACTTGATATTTTCACTGTTATGGCGGAGGAGAGAGATAGGAATGTGCGCAGTGCCATCACAGGGCTGACCAAAATGAATATTGCCGAAATCAAATTGGTGCCGGCGTTGATGGGGGAACCTGATGTATTTAATGTCTTGCAGGCTATGCCAGGGGTGACTTCAGTCGGAGAAGGTTCTGCAGGACTTAATATCAGAGGAGGGCAGGCAGACCAAAACCTGATCATGATGAATGAAGCAGTGGTGCTCAGTAATAACCATGCTTTGGGATTTCTTTCTTCCTTCAATGGGGACGTATTACAAAACTTCTCCTTATATAAAGGTGCTGTGCCCAGTTATTTTGGGGGAAGGAGTGCTGCAGCTTTGAATATAGAAATGCGGAAAGGGGATTTCGAGGATTGGAAGTACGGACTATCCTTTGGTTCTGCTGTTAGTAAATTTATGGTGGAGGGGCCGCTAATTCCCGAAAAGACCAGCATGATAGCAGGCATACGTCGCTCCAATCTCAATTGGAAACTCAATTCTGTAGATCAATTTGATGTGAGCAACAGTAGCCTGAGGTTTCATGACATCTACCTGGGCTTGAGTCATAAATTTTCAGAGAAACACACCTTGGATTTAAATGTCTTGAATACCGGGGATTTCTTCCAATTTTCCAATCAATTTGGATTTGAATGGAACAACTTTGTCACCTCACTGACCTCTAAAAACCTACTTTCAGACAGCTTTTCCTTGGTAGGCCTATTGGCTTACGGGTCTTTTAACAATGGCTTTTTTGAACCCGCTGAGGTAGATCCTTTCAGGGTAGATAATGGTCTTTATTATTTACAGGGTAAAATTTCCGGGCTTTGGACCAAAGATAAATTGGACCTGACTTTTGGAGCAGAAGGAATGCAATACCAAATGAGGCCTGAGACCTTGTCTCCGGTAGGGGAAAATTCTGGGGTTTTTCCTGAGCAGGTAAATAAACAAAGGGGCTTGGAGTTTGCTCCTTTTGTATCAGCAGAGTGGAATCCCCATGAGAATTTTGCCTTTACAGCAGGAGTCAGGTATTCCACATACATACAACTCGGACCGGATACTGTTTTCACTTATCAGCAGGGGTTACCGGTTTCAAGCCTGACCAGAACGGGGGAGGAAGTTTTCGGGTCGGGAGAGATGCTGAGATATGGAGGTTTTGAACCAAGGGCCTCTTTCAGATGGAGTATTGATGAAGCCAATTCCATCAAAGGGGGATACTCCAAAATGTATCAATACTTACAGACCATTTCGAATGCCACTGGACCAACGCCTATTGATCTTTGGCAGCTGAGCACCACTTATATTTTGCCTCAGATATCTCATAATTTCTCATTGGGTTATTTCAGAAATTTCAAGGAAGATGAGTGGTCAACTTCTTTGGAAGGCTTCTATAGGACTACCGAAAATCAGTTGGAGTACCGTGATTTTGCTGATCTTTTTATAAATCCTGGATTGGAGACGGAGTTGATACAGGGACAAGGAAGAGCCTACGGTGCGGAAGTGATGATTCAGAAAAATAGGGGAGGGATTACAGGTTGGTTGGCCTATACCTATAGCAGGTCATTTATCAGAACTTTATCCGAGTTTCAAGAAATCCAAGTCAATAGGGGAGATTGGTTTCCCACCAATTTTGACCGGCCACATATAGTGTCTTTGGTAGCTAATTTTCATTTGGGAAGGAGTAAATCATTAAATATGAATATCAATTATTCCACAGGAAGGCCTGTGACTGCGCCGACTACAAATTATGTGGTTGGAGGAATTTTTATTCCTGACTTTGGGGATAGGAATCAATTCCGAATTCCTGATTACTTCAGGATAGATTTGAGCTATATGACCAATGGGATAGTCAGAACATGGGACGATAAGTTTAACTTTTCCATTTATAATCTATTGGGCAGAAGAAATGCATACTCTGTTTTCTTTCAGCGGGAAGGGATGTCAAGAAGATTAAGACCTTATCAGGTATCTATACTGGGAGCAGTTTTCCCCTCCATTACTTACTCAGTTAATTTTAGCAAATGAAGAGGTTAGATAAAACCATATTGACTGTCATTGTTTTTGTCACTTTGGGACTGATCCCAAGTGCTTGCATAGACACTTTGGATTTTGGAACCGTAACCAGCGAAGGGCAATTGGTAATTTATGGCTTATTGACAGATGAATTAGGGACTCACCACGTGGAAGTGGGAAGGACCGATAGGTTTGGCTTGCTGCCTCAGGGAGATCCAAGTGCCTCGGTTTTATTATTAGAAGAAAACGGGAATTTTTTCCCTTATTCCCATGTAGGGGCAGGGAGATACGAACTCAATGAATTTCAGGCTGAAGAGACTAAAAGGTATGCCATACAGGTACAATCGGGAGAACAAATTTACCGGTCGGAATTTCAGGAGCTTCCAAAGCAAAGTGCGGAGCAGGAGGTGGAATATTCATTTATCACAGAGTCAGAAGGAATGAGAACCCGTCCATTCCTATCGTTGGAGGCCAATGTTAACCTGCCTGAGTCAGAAGAAGACATTTACCTGCGATGGTCTTTGGAAGAGACTTTTTTGTGGGTGCGCCTATGGACAGGAGGGCCTTTTGAACTGCCTCCTCCAAATTGCTTTATCTATGATGAAATTGACCCCAGTACTCTCCCTTTGCTTACTTCTGCCGAAACTGGCTCTAGAAATTTCAATATAGACCTGGGAAGACGTCTGGTGGATGATTCTTTTTTGTATCCGTTTTTTGTTTCTGTTAGACAATTGAGTGTGAGTAGAGAGACATTTGAGTATTGGTCACGGGTCAAGTCTGTTTTGAATAACCAAGGATCACTGTTCGATATTCCCCCTGCACCTATTTTGGGAAATATTAGAAATGTGGAAGATCCAGAGGAAAGGGTTTTGGGATATTTTGAAGTGGCCAAGGTTTCCATTTCAAGGATTTTCACCACTTCTGCTGATGTGCCTTTTTTCTTAACTAACCCATGTACCAATTCGCAAAACCCACCTGCGCTTTGTTTTGATTGCGAGGCAAAGGCCTTGGGAAGAAGGTGGAATACCGAAACTCCGGATTGGTGGGGATTTGATTAGAATTCAGAATTAAAAATAATTGAGTTGTAGGATTCCGGAGGCATAAGCTCCGAGCAACAGATAGCCGCAGATAATGGGTTGGATTTTTTGTCTATTTTGATCTGCGTGCATCTCCGTAATCTGTGGGAGTATAAATACCGGTACTTGTGGCTTCGGATAACTTGTCAAACTGGCTTTTGGGGACAGAGAATAGGAAATCATTTCGGCTAAAGC
>NZ_REBN01000079.1 GCF_007692705.1 Mongoliibacter sp. | reverse complement strand
CAAGTTGAATAGCTTTGACCATGTTTTTATACCCTTCTTCGGGCTTAGAGGTCAATAGATCAAGTCCCCTTCTATGATAAAGGTACATGGCTTCCCTGATAGGGGCAAAGACAGAAGAAGTGTAGATATCATTGATCAACCAATAGCGATTTCTCCTCTCGTTGGGGTTGGCCTGCCATCCCGGCCTTGGTGATTGTTGGGCATTGTTGACAATATTATTGGCAATTTCAAAATAGGGATCTCCTCCCCGTAATGCGAAGCTGTCGTAGTCAAATCCTATAATGATGTAAGCATAATAAGCCAAAAGAGAACTGATATTGTTCAAAAAAGAGAAGCGGTTGAACTCCAAAGGTTGGTTCTGAAGGAATTCGAATGACCAGTTCCTATCTATGAAATTAAGCACCATACTTTCATAACTGGTACCGTAAACTGGCCTGACGGACTGAACCTGTACTGTGGCATTGTAGAAACCAACCTGCGGCATATCTGAAATAGTAATCAAGATGTTGCCTTTTATCCTTTCTGTGGGCTGAAATTGATCACCCGTCCAAGTTCTTCCATTGATGAATTGTTCGAAATTAACCTTCATGTCTTCGAAAACCCTAGTCTCCTGTGTTCTTGCCCTATCGGAGTTGATGATTACCTGAAAGTTCAATTCCTGGGATATGGCTGGAATTGATGTCAGGATCAGGAGAAAGAATGCACAGAGATTTTTCATCGCTCAGAAATTATATAAAAAGATAACGAAAACCTAGGTCTTAGATTTTAACGGGCAGTGCTTTAATCCTTTCGAGAATCAATTGGGCGACTTCTTTCTTAGGCAAGACTTCAGAATTGACTGCTGTACCATCTTCTGCAAAAATCCTTACTTTATTGGTTTCAGATTGAAAACCTGCACCTGTATCCCGCATAGAATTCAGTACAATCAGATCGAAGTTTTTCTTGGAGAGTTTTTCCTTGGCATGGAATTCTTCATTTTCGGTTTCCAAGGCAAAGCCTACATGGATTTGATGGTGCTTTTTTTCTTTACCAAGTGTAAGAGCGATATCTACATTTTTAACAAGCTCTATGCTCATCTCTTCACCTGCTTTTTTAATCTTCTCAGAGGCTACTTGTTTTGGGGCATAATCAGCCACAGCAGCAGCAAATACCACAATGTCAACAGAAGGATGTAGGGAGGCTGCTTTATCATGCATTTCTTGTGCACTTACCACAGGGTGAATTTTGATATTTGGGTTTTCTGGTCTTATAGCACCTTTTCCCAATACCAAATGAACCTCAGCTCCTTGTATTGCAAAACTATCTGCGATGGCAGCACCCATTTTCCCACTTGAATGATTGCTGATAAACCTAACAGGGTCTATGGCTTCTTGGGTAGGTCCTGAAGTGATGAGTACTTTTTTGCCTGCAAAAGCTTGAGAAGGCTTGAAATGCTTAAGTACCTTATTGATGATATGCTCAGGCTCCATCATACGTCCCTGGCCTGAAAGACCACTGGCGAGTTCACCGGATTCAGCGTCTAGGATAAGATTGCCAAAGGAGACAAGTTTTTCAAGATTCTGTTTGACGGATGGGTGTTGATACATGTCCAAATCCATTGCCGGAGCAACCATTACGGGGCATCTGGCCGAAAGATATGTGGCTGTCAATAAACTGTCACAAAGCCCATTTGCGAATTTGCCAAGTGTATTGGCGCTGATGGGAGCGACTAAAAATAAATCAGCCCAAAGTCCAAGGTCTACGTGATTTGTCCAAACGCCTGTATTTGGGTCGTGAAATTGGTGGTATACAGGATTTTTAGATAGTGTGGCCAAAGTCAAAGGGGTAATAAAGTCAAGAGCAGAAGTACTCATGATGATCTGTACTTCTGCTCCTTCTTTGACTAATAATCTTGTAAGATGTGCCGATTTGTAAGCAGCAATGCTTCCAGTGACACCCAATAAAATCCTCTTACCTTTCAGTTGCATTATTCTTCTTCAGTAGTTACGTCCGGATGGCGGAAATAGAGTTTACCCTCTATAAACTCTTCCATTGCTAATGTACTAGGTTTTGGCATCCTTTCATAAAACTTTGAAATTTCAATTTGCTCTTTGTTTTCAAAAACTTCTTCCAAATTATCCACTGTTGAGGCAAACTCAGATAGCTTGTTGTTAAGTTCTTCTTTCATGGTTGAAGAAATCTGCTTGGCTCTCTGAGAGATGATATGAAGTGATTCATATAAGTTGCCCGTCTGGTCTGAAATTTTAACCAAATCTCTTGTGATGATGGATGGATTGATCGCCATATAATTAATAGTTTATGATTTCTAATTTTCTATTGGAGGAGCAGAAGTGACCTCAGTTGAAGGTCCTGCAGCTTCCTCTTCTGCTGCAGCTTCGCGGGCTTTCGCCAGCCTTTCTTCATACTCTTTTTTGGAATTCATGTGTGCCACAAGCTCCACATCTGCTTTTTTGATGAGGGGCTCTACTGCACCTATATATTTACTCTCTGGAAAGCGTCTTTTAAATTGATCTGCAAATGTCGCTACCCTTTTAAGTCTTTCTTCTTTTTTGTCAAATATACTTCTTTGGCCATAAGCCAAGGATACTTCTACTAACCTAAATGCCAATTCTTCATTGTATTTGGAATCCGGATAGTTTTTTGCAAAGTTTTGGAATGAAATGATACAGGCCCTATAGAAATCTCCTGGGTATAAACCTTCAGTCAATTTATAATAAAGAATTGCTTCTTCATATGCCTTTTCTTCAAACCTCACCTGAAGATCATCAATCATGGTCATAGCTCTTTCATAGGAGTCTGATTGTGGAAACCTTGTGATGAAAAGCTGGATGGCATTTACTGCATCTTTACTGCTTTTCTGGTCAAGGTTGAAGTCAGGAGAATCTAAATAAAGAGCATAAGAATTCATAAATAAAGCTTCTTCTGCCAATGGACTTCGGTTATAAGTCTGATAGAATGTATTGAAATACCCTGCAGCTTCTATATACCTTTTCATTCTGAAGTGGCTATAAGCATAATTGAAATCTGCCATTTCAGCTTTATCACTTCCCCGTATGATTGGAAGCACTTTGTCATAAAGTATGATCGCTTTATTGTATTCCCCAGCCTCGTAATATTTATTTGCAGCTTCGTAAAGCTCTTCCCAATTGGTACTTTTTTCCAATTTGTAGAAAGGTCCACAAGATGAAATCAAGACTATAAGTAAGAGGGAGAATATGCGGATAAGTTGGTGTTTCATAAATTTAAGAGGCGCAAATATAAAGGATTAATCATTGTTATCAAATTCTACCCATTAAGGGATGGAGTGTTATTTCTTGACAACGAGCTTTTTGGTCACTATATTTTTATTGTCTACGAATAAGGTGTAAAAATATACCCCTGGATTAAGGTCGGCAACATTGATCATCAGGCTTTTTTGCAGTGGGTCCAATTGGAACTCCGCTACTGGATTTCCAATGAAGCTGTTTAATGTGATTTTTGCAGTTGCATTAGGGTTTTTAAATTCATATTCAATTTGTGCAGTGCTTGTGCTTGGATTGGGGAATACACTTCCCAAAGAAATGTCTTTGTGGCTGGTCTCATCCAAAGATGGGTTGAAAACCTCATAAACTGCTTCTATGAGAAACATGTCTCTATTGTTGTTGGGGTTAACGAAGTGTAGATCAAAGTTTCCTCTAAGTTCTGCTATTCCCAAGTCAAACTCTATGTACAAATCAGTGAATAATTCACCAGGTTGAAGATTCAATTTGATTTTGCTGAGTTCTTTTCTGGGATCATAGCATTTGTCTGCAACGCACAGCTTGATGTTTTGAGAAGATCCAATGTTTCCTCTCAAAAACTTAAGGATATATTCTTTTGATTCTTTTGAATCATTCTGTATGATGAGCGATTTTCTGTGGGAGGAGCCTATTTTTCCGCTGATTTCTATATTCTCAGACAACACGCGTACTTGAGCATCTACCGTTAGTGGTAGCATGCAAATGCTGCATATTAAAAATAGGAGAATACTTTTCATGTAGAGTTTTATCAATAAGCCGATTTTTTTTCACTTCAAAATCTATTATAACTACGATTAAAAATACCAAATAGGTTTCAGTTTTATACTATTAGGCGGTTAATTTTTGTTAACCTTTATAAAATTTTTTTTAATCTTCTACGTTCGATCGCTCCAAAGGTAAATCAGGTCGTTCAAGTTTTTTCATTTCAGATGCTGATTTGATTTTTTCATCTATCAAATTTTGCAGTTCCTCATCACTTGGACGTTGAATAGTGACATCAGGCTGCTCGAAAAAATCTTCCGGAAATTCCTCCCTTTTTTTAGGAGTTCTCCATGAATAAATGATCTCCATGCTGGGTTTTTCTTCTTCTCTCCACTGAAACCCTTCCAATAATTTATCTTCTTCTTTAATCAAATGGGGTGGGTTGAATTCTCCCTCGGGCTTTACGAGCCAATTGATCTTCTTGATATTGCCTTCTTCAAAATACATCATGATATTGGCACAAAGCATTTTATTCATTCCTCTTAGTGTGGAATCTTCGATGACATCAAAATATATAGATTCACCGTTTCCTTCAATATGAAACCTGGATATCTGACCTTCTGTAAAATAGCCGGTCATTTTCCGGCCTTTCATTTGGTTGAAATTACCTAAGGTGTCTTTACTGATATTAAAGGCGTTGCGGTTAAGGTAAACCCTATCTATTTCTTCATTAGCAATTAGAAATCTGACCGAATCGGCAGTAATCTGGCTTTTGTCATTCCATAAAACGGGGTCATGGTACATGTGGATGGTGGAATCAGAATAGATATAGGCCAAACTATCTGATTTGCCATAAAAATCAGACTTGATCATTTTCACATTTCTGAATGCCAGTAAGTGTCTTTCTTCATCATTTTCGCTGTCCTGCGAAATCAGGGTATCGGCAATCATAAACATGGTGTCCTGTTCAAAGTACTTTTGGACAAGGGCATTGCCATACACAATACTGTACTTGCGGTCTTCCCAATACTTTCCTTCCTCTCCAAAAATTTCAATTTCACGCTCTTTGTTATAAACACTTACATCAATACGGCCTTCGTAGTATTTTTGATTTTCATCATAGTAAAGCACTTCTGCAAATACTTTACTCGTAGCCGTTTCCACATCTCCATCGTAGAACCTGAATATTTTTCTTTCTGTATCATAGAAACTGCCTTTTTGTGCATTCAGTTTATCCCCATCCTTCGAGACTATATTGGTGAGGCCCACTGTTTCAGCAGTTTTGGGAACCGTCATATAAATCATGAAATTGGTCTTGAGCGTATAATCAGGGTTTACAAGGACTACATTGTCAGTAAAGGTGATTTTTTCAATTCTGGTCTCGTATTCTCCATTGGTACTCGTAAGTACATTTGTAGAATCTACCACCTTGCCATCATTGAAATAATTTGCCACTCCTGTGGCTCTATTATAATCTAAAAAATCAGTGTAAAGGGTAGTTTCTTCATTTTTGAAAACTACATTATTTCTCAATTTGGCAATCTTAGTATTGCCATCATATTCTGCATATCGGCTATTGGTGGTGACAGGATCTTGTGTATCCACTATCCTTACATTGCCAAATAGCTTGGCCCTGTTCTCAGCCCTGAAAAAATGTGCGGAATCACAGTAGATCAGAGAGTTTTGGTGCTTCATCCGCACGTTGTTGATGAGACGTTCAAATCCGGTTGCACCCTGAAGCAAATCCGCTTGTTGAATTTCAAGGGTATTTGAGTCTTGTGCAATGACAATGAGAGGGAATAATCCGAAAAAAAGAAGTAGGGAAAGAAAGTAGTTTTTGATCATTTGAAACTTGGTCGGCCCAAAATTAACCAAAAATGATATTTTTGGATTATGGTAGAGCGATTTATCCAACATATACGGACAAAAAATCTTTTAGACGAAAATAAAACCTATTTATTAGCCATCAGTGGAGGATTGGACAGCGTTTGCTTGGGACATTTGTTGATGGAAGCAGGAATTGATTTTGAAATGGCCCATGTCAATTTCGGGCTTCGTGCAGAAGAGAGCGATGGCGATGAGGATTTCGTAAGAAAGCTTGGTATCCAATGGGGAAAAATTCTTCATGTCGAAAAAGTTAATCCTGAGGCCTTTCTTCAGCCTGGAAATTCTACCCAAATGACTGCCCGAAAACTCAGGTATGACTGGTTTGATCAATTGATTCAGGAAAGAAATCTTTCATCGGTACTGGTAGCGCATCATTTTGGAGACCAAATAGAAACCATCATGCTTAATTTGTTGAGGGGAACTGGTATAGAGGGAGTATATGGCATGGCGGACATAAAAGCAGGTATTATCCGGCCTTTATTGCCCTTTTCACGTCAGGAAATGGAAGATTATATGTTGGGCAAAGCGTTCTCTTGGAGACATGACAGCAGCAATGATAAGTCTGTGTACAAAAGAAATTTTGTGAGAAACGAGGTTTTCCCTTTGATTGAAACTGTTTTTCCTCAAGCGCTGAAAAGCTTGGATGATAGTTTTAATAGGCTACGAGATACAGGAAGAGCCTTTTTTCACCTATATGAAAATTGGAAAAAAGAGAATATCAGTATTGAAGAAGATAGTCAATATTTGCCTATCCGAATATTGAAGAATCTGCCTGGTAAGGCATCAATGCTATATTATTGGTTAAGGGATTATGGTTTTAATATTCATGATGTGGAAGACCTGATTGAAGCCATTGCTTTGGGACATGCAGGCAAGGTCTTTCATTCGGAAGATTACTTTCTTAATTTGGACAGGGAATTTCTGATCTTGTCAAAAAGTGATTTTGAATGGAATGAACAGGAAATCACGGCTCATGATATTGCCATGAAATATAAGTTTGGCAATTATGATCTCTTACAATTGGAAGGTAAAATCTCTTTGGATAAGGATGCTTCCAATGCCATGTTGGATAAAGACAAGCTGACATTCCCTCTTAAATTGAGAAAATGGCAAGCAGGAGATAAGTTTGTACCTTTAGGTATGCAAAAGGAAAAGAAAATTTCCGATTTATTGATAGATTTGAAGGTGCCGCTCGTTGAAAAGAAGAAAGTAGCGGTCCTGCTATCGGGAGATGAGATTGTATGGGTAGTGGGGTACAGGATTTCCGAGCATTTTAAATGTGGCCAAGAAAGTCAGCATATTTTATATATCAAAAAAAGATAAGACATGATCAACCCTTTTTCACGTACTTTCAATGCTTCGGAACTGGAGACTTTTCAATTCCTTGCCCAGACCTATCTTTTTGCTAGGCTGAAAAATATGGAAATGGCCCGGTTTCTTCCCGCTCTTCATATACGAAAGTATAAAAGAGATGAGGTGGTGTTTTTCAGTGGGGACCCAAGTCAAGCTTTATACATAGTAAAATCAGGTAAAATTCGACTGACTATTGATGTGAAAGATAATTTTGAATCCATCAATGAGGTAAGAAAAAGTGAAGTGTTCGGTGAAAATGCACTGCTTGAAAACGTAAAAAGAATATACACCGCAATTGTAGCCTCAGAGGAAGCTGAATTGTATGTGATACCCCATTTTGCCATTCAGGAGGTGTTTGACAGCCATTCTAAAATCAAAGCCAAAATGATGACTTCTTTGGCTGAGTTCTACAATCAAAATAATTTCAGGCTCTTTAAATCGTATCGTAGCTCATTTGGCTTTTTCAATCTTCAGGAAATGTTCGACAGAACTTTCAATGATGAACGCTGACCACATAGCTTTTATATATACCATTTAGCAAATCATCCTGTGCAATGCGTAAGGAATCAGGCAGATTCCTTTATAAAATTGGCTTTGTTTAATAACTTAGCGGGACTTTTGAAAAATAAATTTAAAACGAAAAATAAACCATACATTCATGACTAAAGTAACCGTAGTAGGAGCCGGAAATGTGGGCGCTACTTGTGCAGACGTGCTGGCATACAGAGAAATTGCCGAGGAAATTGTTTTGATAGACATCAAAGAAGGTGTAGCTGAAGGTAAAGCTTTGGATATCTGGCAAAAAGCGCCTGTCAACCAATATGACAGCAGAACCGTCGGAAGCACTAATGACTACAGCAAAACCGCCAATTCTGACGTGGTAGTCATTACCTCCGGTTTACCTAGGAAACCTGGAATGACCAGAGATGACCTTATCGAGACCAATGCGGGTATCGTGAAGTCTGTTACTGAAAATGTCATCAAACACTCTCCTGATGCCATCATAATTGTGGTTTCCAATCCACTTGATGTAATGACTTATCAGGCGCATATTACTTCCAAGCTTCCAAAAACCAAGGTAATGGGTATGGCGGGTATCTTGGATACAGCCAGATACAGGGCCTTTTTGGCTGAAGAGCTTAATGTTTCACCAAAGGAAATCCAAGCAATTCTGATGGGTGGACATGGTGATACTATGGTGCCTCTTCCACGATATACTACTGTAGCAGGTATTCCTGTGACAGAGTTGATCTCAAAGGAAAAATTGGATGCCATCATTGAAAGAACAAAATTCGGTGGTGGAGAATTGGTGAAGTTAATGGGTACATCGGCTTGGTATGCACCTGGTTCCGCTGCTGCCCAAATGGTAGAAGCAATTCTTAAAAATCAAAGAAGGGTATTCCCTGTTTGTATCAAATTGGACGGAGAATACGGAATCGATGACTGTTACTTGGGCGTACCGGTGATTTTGGGAAAAAATGGTATAGAAAAAGTAATTGAACTTGACTTGAATGCTGAAGAAAAAGAACTTTTGGAAGTTTCCAGAGGTCATGTAAAAGAAGTGATGAGTGTTTTGGATAAGATTTCCAACAAGTAATTTCTTCTTGAAATAAATTAAATCCCGGCCTATGGTCGGGATTTTTTACTTTTTTTAATTTTTTTACGTCTGAGTCATTATATCATTTAGCAAGGTCTGTGAGAGTAATAAGAATTCTGTTGATTACATTTATCCTAGCCGGAATTTTAGGCGGAGGATATTATATTTATCAAAAATATTATCTGTTTTCTAAATCATCCGCTTTAGATCTGATAGCGCCGGATGCTGTTTTCGTTTTCGAAACAGACAAGCCGGTTTTTGTCTGGAATCAGCTGATGTCCCAGCCTTTTTGGGAAAGGATGTCTGATATGCCATCTCTCCAAAATGCAGCAAAGCAATTGCAGCACTTGGACAGCCTCTTTGGCCAAGATGGTGAAATGGAGAAAACCCTACGAGGCAATCAGTTTGTGTTATCTATGCATCCGGTTGGCAAGGAGGAGTTTGATTTTTTATATGCTATTGCTATTGGCCCCGGTGCTGATTTTGAGTTTTTGGAGAAATTGGAAAGTAACCTTCCCACACTTTCCCAAATCAATACGAGAAATTACAGTAATGTCACCATCAAAGAATTTCAAAGCTTGGATCTGGATCGTAATCTCAGCTATACCTTATTAAATAATGTACTTATTGTAAGTTACACTTCTTTTTTGGTGGAAGAGGCGATCAGGTATTCTCAAAACAGCGGTATTGAGAATTTCAGGTCAAGGTATAAGGAATTGTTTGAGGCTCAACCTAGTACCAAAGGTATGGGGGTGTTTAGGGTTTCCAGTCAGGGAGTTTCAAGATTGGTTGAGGGAATATCCAGAAATCAAGACCTGGATATGATCAAGAGTTTTGGTAGAAGTAATATAGCTGCAAATCTGGAATTGAAGTTTTCGGATGAAAAAATCATTTTTGATGGTTTGGCTGTTTTTGTAGATGGGAAAGAAGTGAATTTGTCTCATCCTACCCAAAGTCAGAGTAAGGAGTTGAATAAATTTGTCAGCAATAGAACAGCAGCTTATTTCAATTATAACCTTCAAAGTCCACGACAATTAAAAAGTATTCAGGATACGGGCTTTCAATATAAGAGTACCTTAAAGGGAGACATTGACAAAAATCTCGTGCAGAGGGGTTTTTTGGAAGACCTGACAGGAGAGTTGGGTTACATGCTTTTTGAAATAGCAGGAGCCGAACAACAGGATAGGGTTTTATTGATCCAAACGGAATCCCCTGATCAGCAAATTAGGTTATTGAAGCAATTCAATAGCGGGATGGACAAAATGGATCTTTCGTTGGTTCCTGTCGATTATTACAGGGATCAGGAAATTTTTGTGGTCGTAGCTGAAGAATTTCCTGCACATTTGTTTGAAGGTAAATTTGTAGGCTTCCCGGATACCTACATTACTGCATTGAATGGCTACCTGATTTTCGCCAATAGCAGTAAGGCCATGAAGGTTTATTTGGACGATTATTTCAATGACAATACTTGGGGTAAGACTGTAGCTTTTAAAAACATGTTAGAAAGTATGGTGAATGATGCTGGATTTAATATGACAGTCAACATTCCAAAATTCTACAGTTCACTTGTTGAAATCAGTTCCCCTAACTGGAAAGCATTTTTTCAGAAATACGCACCACAATTGACCTCAATTGATTTGATGGCCCTGCACGTGAGGCAACAGGACAAAGGAAATCGTGTGAATCTTGAGTTTGGATACAACCCACAGCCTATCAAAACGGTATCGGATGTTGTATTGAGTGAGAACAGGTCAGTTCAATTTGATAAATTGTTGGTTTATGGACCAAGAAGTATTCAGAATTTTGTGGACAGGAGCACGGAGTTTGTGGTACAGGATGAAGATTTTGTCCTACATCTTTTGAGTTCAGACGGAGAACCTGTGTTTTCTTTTCCTTTGGAAGAAAAAATAACTGGGGCGATTTATCAAGTAGATTATTTTAAAAATGGTAAGCTGCAATTGCTTTTTGCCACCTCTGACAAGGTATATATTCTCGATAGGTTGGGAAATCTGGTTTCTGGATTTCCAGTCAATCCTGTAGGCGATGAGCAGATTATACACCTTAACTTGGTGGATTATAATAATGATCGGGATTACAGGTATTTCTTATCCACGGATGAAGGCAATCTATACTTATTGGACAGAGAGGGAAGAGGCTTGGATGGTTGGAACCCCAAAAGTGTGAATGCTGCATTGACAACCAAGCCGGCACACCATAGGATTGCAGGAGTAGGAGATAGGATGATTGCCTTGGCTTCCGATGGACAGCTTTATTTCTTCAATCGGAGAGGGGAAGGAGAACTGGGTTCACCTATCAGGCTAGGCACTGGAATTGAATCAGATTATATTTTGGTGGAAAGAGGAAGTGCAAGAGATACCCGAGTGGTGACCATCACTGCAGATGGAGAAATCGTTCATGTCAACTTGCAGGGAGAAGTGGCTTTCAGAAATCAGTTGGAAAGGCCTGATAGAGAAAGTAGGTTCTCCTTAGTCAAAGACCAAAAGGATGATAGGTACTTGTTTACTGTTCATGAATTCAATAAAGTATCCATTCTCAATCCTGAAGGTAAAGCCTTGTTTGTGCTCGATATTTTCTCTGAAAACCTGACATTCCAGTATTTCTCCTTTGGAGCGGATAGGAATATCTTTGTGGTTGTAGATAGGGATCAGGAATTTGTATACCTCTACAACCTCAAAGGCGAACTGTTGAATTCCAGACCACTAGGTGGTACAGGTACAATAGACCTCAGACATTCTGCATCACAAAATGAGTATGTCATTTATGTCCGAGAAGGAAATAAGTTTAAAGAATACAAATTGCCTTTATAAATAATTAATCCGCATCTACCTTGAATTCTCCAGACTTGAATTGCCATACACCCTTTTCATCCTGAAAGGAGATTCTTAACTCAAATATTCCTGGAGTCTCCGAAGTATGAAAGATGCTGTCAGGAGAATAGTTAAATGTTGAATTCCAGTATAAGGTTGAACGGAAATCCGGAAAACTTGGCGGAATTGGCAAACTAACCAAATGGGGAGAAGCATATTTTTTCCCCGCTTGTATGGTCCAGTAATTCAGATAAAGTGAATTTTCCGGTAATTCAAAACCTCCAAAATCATTTTCAAATGAACTGAAACTCACTACGCCTGCAAAGCGGTCTTTGTTGAGGAAGAATTCCCTGGCTAATATTTCAACTTTTTCTATTTTTTCTGGATCAAACTTACCCAATCGATCTACATCAAATACAGGCATGGCATCTATCAGTACCAATGGGTTTTCTTTAAACAATGCAGACAAGGGTTTATCCTGTACTTTTAAAACCATTTTCCTCGATTGACGCCTCACCAGCACTTCCGGAATATATTCCTTCAAGGTAACTTCTATGTTTTCAAACCTGTTGTAATCATCCAATAAGTAAGTCCTGTCAGCTACAAAGCCTGTTGCAATCGGTAAAAATTCAGTCTTTTGTTCCTCCAAGAAATAATTCCCTGTTTTTCCTGCAGTGATTACCTGTTGCAAAAAGGGCTTGTCTTTTTCTGCTAGATTCAGAGGAGGAAAAGCAAAACCTTCTACAAATTCAAGCTCAGCAAAAGGAGACTGCGGAGAGAAATCCATTTGTTTCTCCTGATTGGAAGATTGGGCAATTAGGAAATCATAATCTTTTAAGGCACCCAATTCAAAAAAGAGATCTCCTTCTGCTGAGGGCTTTGCTGAATTGAGGATAGACTGTTTTCCATGAGAAGACAAAAAGTAAGTTTCTGTGCTGTCATTATTTGCAGCCACAGTTTTGGCATGTACAATGTGCCCTAGAGGTTCTGGTATGAGCGGCTTTGGTTGAGACGGTTTTTTATAAATCTCCCCTTGAAAATATCCCTTTGCCATTTCCGGTAAATAGGGATTTCGTAGCGAAATAGAAAGTGTACTATTTTGGTTTTCAGGGAAAATATCCTGAGCTATTTCAAACTGGGCGTTTGTCGAAAGCAAAGGGAGCTTGAGGTTTAGAGTTTTGGGCTTCAAAGGAGAAATATCCTTGAATTTGGAAGAGGCAGACTCAGAAGAAGGTGGAAGATCAGGGTTGATTATGGTAATAAATTGATTAAAAATACCATGATCGCCAAGGTAGGGGCTGATTCTGGTGTACACACGAAAGAGGTAGTGATCAGATGCCAGGTTGTTGGGGATGGAAATGTAGTTCTCTCCCGAACCGTTTTCAATTGGGAAAACCACTTGCACCACTGATTGTCCTGATCGGTCTACCAATTCTGCATAAGCCATTTTGGAATCTGATCCTCGCTCTTTAACACTTACCATGACCTTAAATTGAACAGACTCTCCTGTGCTCATAATACTTTTGGAGAGATGTGCATACACTTTTTCCTCTGGTAAACTTTGCGCAAATGAAACCAATGAGAAGAACAGTAAGGACAAGCTAAAAACCAGATCTTTCATATCAATCCTCCCAAAAGTCAGGTCTAACATTTGAACCTCTCAAGGTACAGTCCACGCATTCTCTGCTACTACTTCTGTATCCTATCAGGGTGAAGTCCTGAAAAACTTCTCTTGCCGGTACTTCTAAACCTACTCTGAATCGGTTACTGGCCAAATTAGGTGGGATAGTGTCTGTACTTAAATTGCAGAATTCGTAATCCGGGATTACTACCCTCCAAGGGAAAACATCCGCGGCATCTATGAATATTCTTTGCCTTGCAGATTTCCCCATACTGACATGACCAATGATGTTTTCTGTGTTGTTTTCATCCATTGCATGGACATTACCTCCAATCAAAGATGGTAGTGGGCTGAAAATCCCTCCAATATCATCTGAATTTTTTCTCAGAATTTCCCAAAAATCAAATGCGTCTTGGTCTATTGCCCTTTGGATTACCTCAATGCTGTAGCGGCGCTGTAACTTCTCTGAAAGTGGAGGTATTCTAACCAACTCCCGTTCCACGATGAGATTTCCATCAAACCTTGCGGAGTTTTGCAATACTATCCGTGGCTGCCGGGTAGCATCCCAACAGCGGTCTACTCTTTCGCTTTCTTCCCGAGTCCTGACAGCACCATCTTCATAAATTAAGAAGGAGGAAACACCGGCATTGAAAATCCAGTCTTCATTGAAGCTCCACAGGAAGTACCTTGCATCTGCGCCCCCTTGAGTGCTTACGAAAATTTCTACACCTGCCTCATCCTGTAACCAGCCCAATTCTGCTATCTCTGGGGTAATGATGGGAGTAAGAAGGTCAGATTGGTATCTTTCACCATTGGCTAGCCATATATTGAGTTGATAATTTTGATTTGGATCGAAAGAACCGGAGAAGGTATATTGACCATTTTCCACTTCTTCAAAATCCCAGAAACTTGATGCTGATTCAGGACTCACAAATACCCTAGCTCCTGTGATCATCCTTACTGCGGATGTATCTTTGACCATTGAAGTTCGGCTTAAGGTTATTTCAGAAGTTCCATCTACCTCTACATACCCCTCTACTACCAATAGTGCCAGATCTTGACCTATGATTTCTGGCTCAAAGGGGTCCCTACAGCCCAATATGAGAAGAAAAGCAAAAAGACAATAGCGGTATAGGTTGTGGTTCACCCTCATAATCTGAAATTGTAAGTGATAAATGGAATGGGCTGGGCAAATATGGAAAGTTGAAAACCTTCCAATACACCATTGACAGGGGCGAAATAAACAGAATATGGATTTCTTCTTCCCAGTAGGTTGTATACCCCTATTGACCAGGAGGAATGGGCCAGTTTTTTGACTTTATGATTGCCTTCTAGATTGACTGAGAAGTCTACCCTGAAGTAATCAGGGATCCTGTAAGCATTCCGATCGGAGAAGTATACCCTTTCATTCCCTCCATAGTTAAATTGTGCTACTGGTAATGTGATTGGTCTACCGGTACTGTAGTTCGCATTGATGGAAGTGCTGAACCGCTTACTCCATTCATAATTACCTACCAAAACAGCATTATGGGGCTGATCGAAATTGCTGGGATACCAATTGCCTTCATTGATTTTTTCTCCAAGCTCATCTTCAGCAGTTCTCAGTAATGATCTAGAATAGGTATAGCTTACCCAACCGTTCAGTTTACCAGTGTTTTTTTTCAGTAAAAACTCAGCGCCATAGGCCCTTCCATCTGTTCGCAACACATCCTGTTCGACAGCATTATTCAATATCAACGTTGCTCCGGAGCGAAAATCTATCAGGTTTCGTAGGTTTCTATGGTAAGCTTCTACCGAGAATTCATATTTGTCAATCTTGAGATTTCTGTAATAACCCACAGACAATTGATCCCCCCACTGCGGGCGTACATTGGGATCACTGAGTTTCCATATATCAGTAGGTGCTATAGCTGCATTATTGGTGATCAAATGGATAAATTGGCGTCCTGTATTATAGCCAGCCTTGATTGAAGAGATATTATCTAAGATATACCTGGCGGACAACCGGAATTCAGGTCCATGATAGGTATTGATAATACTGCCTGCATCAAAATTCCTTTCTGCTATCAGGTTGGGTGGAGAAATGGGAAGGCCATCCTGGTATTCACGAATGGTGTTTGGCCCCAGGTAATTATATATAGCCCATCGAAGTCCATAATTTACCGTCAGCCTGTCATTCACTTCAAAATTATCTCCCACAAAAAAAGCTGTTTCCAAAGCCTGCTCTTGATTGACCGCTTCTGCTGTTACAATGGAAGATTCGCCAGATGGATCCAACCGGCCAGGTTGCAACCTGTACCTGATACTGTGCACACCAAAATTCAGCTTGTGCTGATCATTGTACTCATAACTGAAATTCACCTTCGCAAAGTCTTGAAGGATATCGTAACCAAAATCATAGGCATTGCTTGGATTGTCCCGTCCTTCTATTCCAAAACTGTACATATCTCTACCTACAACCAACTCGGCCTCTGTCTTTTCATTTAGGTAATGTGTCCAGGAAAGATTAATGTTCCTGTTTTCGTAGGTAAAAGTAGTGTCCCGGTCAAAACGAAAGTTGTCCCGGCTGGTGTATGAATTGAGTCTGAGTGTATTTTTGTCATTCAATTTGTGCGACACATTGAAGTTGAAGTCATAAAAGGAAGCACGGGCATCATTGAAATCTGTGTTTTCTTCCAAGATATCCAATATCCAATCTGAATAAGTGGTTCTTCCCCCAATCATAAAAGTGGTATTTTCCCCGATTGGCCCTTCCACGGTCAGCCTGCTGGTCATCAAGCCTATTCCGCCGGCTACTTGGATTTTGTCAGGGTTTCCATATTTGGAATTTACTTCTAACACAGAAGAAAGCCTTCCACCATATTGGACAGGAATGCCAGCCTTATACAATTCTACAGATTCTACCATATCGGGATTGAAAGCCGAAAAAAGTCCGAATAGATGGGAAGGATTGTAAATGGTGGCATGGTTCATTAAAATAAGGTTTTGATCTGCAGCCCCGCCCCGCACGTTGAATCCTACTGAAGCTTCTCCGACGGTCTGAACGCCTGGGAGTGTCAACAAACTACGGATGACATCTACCTCACCCAATACTGCCGGGAGTTTACGCATAGATTGGATATTGAGGGATTGAACACCCATTTCCGGTCTGGCGATGTTTGACATTTTTTCTGAACTGATTGTGACTTCATCCAAAGAGATGATGTTTTCCTCAATGGCAATATCCAGAACGCCATCGTTTTGAAGGCTGATTTGCCGCTGTTCCACAAATCCTCCCAGATTTTGTATGAAAATTGTGTGCCTCCCTACGGGAAGCGTAATGGCATATTCGCCCTCTTCGTTCGCAATGGCCCGCGTATAATTGATGCGCTCAAATACAACAGCGCCAAAAACTGGGTCTCCCGTATCCAAGCCCGTTATTTTACCTTTTAAAACAGCTTCCTTTTTATTGCTTGGACTGCCTATGACATACAGTTTGTTTCTGGAAAATTCCCTGGCTATATCTTCTTGCTTGTCTAAGCTGTCACTCAACTTGCCATCTGGGTCATAGGTAAAAAAGTCTGGGCGTAAAGCAGTTCGCAAAGCTTGGTTTTTACTGATAAACACCCTCTTATTTTCATCAATACTGAACTTTAAATCGGTATCCGCAAAAATGGATTGAAGCATTTGGCGCAAAGTGTTGTCTGCTGCACTGATATTGACCTGAATTTCAGAGATGTCCTTTTCCAGAAAATAAAAACGGTAGTCACTCTGTTGCTCGACTTGTCGGGCAAAGCGCTGAAATGTAATTCCAGGAAACATTCCACTGAATTTCTGAGCGTCCTCCTGAGCAAAACTATTTTGACATAAACAGAAAAGTAAAATGGCTAATAAGAAGCTACGTGCCATCATTGTTCTCTGCTGTTATAACCTGAAACCAGTTTTAATAAATAGGCCTCCCTTTGATCTTTGAAGCTTATTCTTTGACTTTTGAATACATCCTTGAAAGCCTTTTTATCCATATCTAGGAATTCTCTCGCCTGCTTTTTCTTACGGATCAACTGTAGTTCATCTCCTTTTTTTAAAAAATAATCTGTCTTTTCATAAAAGACATCTGAAAATTTGCTTACATCTCTCGTGTCCTTGGTTTGTTTATAATGCTTGGCCAAAAGGCTCACCTTTCCTTCACTGATAAGCTCATATAATCCATTTCGGTGGAAGCTATATCCTGAATTTTCTGCTATCCGCACAAATTTTTTAGCGTCTTTTTCTCCAATTACAAATTCCTGTACTTTATCAGCCCTCACCAAAATCTTCTTTTTGTATATAGGTTGAAAAGTCAGGATTTCGTCCTTCCAAATGTCGTAGAGTAGTGGAACTTCTTCGTACAAAAGGTCATTGATTTTGATCTTCCCATTTTCAAAGTTTCTATCTGTGAAATAAGGATGTCCTTCAATATTTTTGGCAGGATCTACATAGTAGCCACCTGTTACAATTTCTTGGTCTAAAAGAATATTTTCTCTGTACGCATGCTGATAGGAAAATTCGCCTTGAGCAAAGCCAAAGGAAATAAGGGTAACATGGAAATAAATATAAAAAAATAAGGTTCTCATAGGTTTAATTAGGATACTGATAATTCTGCCATCAATTTAACAAAATATTTAGGTGAAGAAAGGACTCTCTACTCACATTTATATAAGTGGTTGATTTTAATGGAATGAATGCGGTAATTTAGTTTTTGTTCCAATTACCGGATTTCCGAGTGAGTTCCGGATATTCAATAAACCTATTTTACCAAAAAACAATGACTACAAGACGCAACGTTCTCAAGACCTTGGGCATCAGCACCGGGGCGATGATGGGCTCAAGTTTACTTGCCTCAAGTACTGCAAAACGCCAAGAATCTCAATTTTCCTATTGCCTGAATACAAGTACTATAATGGGTCAAAAGCCCGGTCTTAAGGGTTATATAGAAATTGCTGCCCGTGCAGGATATGATGGAGTAGAGTTGTGGGTAAGAGATATCCAGGAATATATCAAAGCTGGTAATTCTGAAAAGAGCCTTAAAAAGCTTTTGGACGATGCAGGGATAAAATTCGAAAATGCCATTGGCTTTGCTCCATGGATGGTCGATGATGGAGCGAAAAGAAAAGCTGGATTTCAGCAAATGGAAGAAGAAATGAATTTGTTAGCTGCTTCGGGTTGCACCCGTGTAGCTGCCCCTGCCGCGGGAGTGGATGCACCTTTAGACCTTTTTAGCGCAGGAGAACGCTATGCGCAGTTATTGGAATTGGGAAGGAAAACCGGCGTAATGCCACAACTGGAATTTTGGGGAGCATTTCCTTATTTCTATCATTTGGGTCAGGTTCTTATGGTGGCTGCAGTGGCTAATGATCCAGATGCGAGGATTCTTCCTGATGTATACCACCTTTTCAGAGGAGGTTCAGGCTATAATGGATTGAAAATGCTCAATGGTGACCTCATTGAGGTTTTTCATATGAATGATTTTGTGGACAGTATACCAAGAGAAAAGCAGGAAGATAAGGATAGGGTCTACCCAGGTGATGGTGCAGCACCGATGAAGCAGATTATAACTGAGCTCAAGGCAATGGGAGGAAAAAAAGTGCTTTCATTGGAATTGTTCAACCCACAATATTGGGAAAGAGATACGCTGGAAGTAGCCAAAACCGGACTGGAAAAAATGAAAGCATTGGTGGAGATTTCCAAATAGGGGTGATGGGATGGCCATAAAGTAACGAAGACACAAAGGTTTTTATGTAGCTATGCCGATGTTCGTGTCTTCACGAACATCAAAAAAACTTTACATTACACCACAGGTGGGTATAGATTTTCACCGATAACTATGCCGACATTCGTGTCTCCACGAACATCTTCATTTTTGGGTTAAAATTGAAGATCGAATATCGAATAAAGAATCATGAAGTGAACCAGATCAGATGCTTATTCCAGTTCATCAATCCATTTACGAATTCCGATTCCCGTCCGACTGGAATCATCCGGGCGGACCCGTCCGACTGGATTGTCATCCGGGCGGAGACGGCGCTTTTTCCAGTTCGTCAATTCATCAGTTAAACAGTTCATCAATTAACCAACTCCAAAAATCAATACATAGACCATCACCATAATAAAAGCAAGAACTGGCCCGACGAAAATCATCAGTACGCCACCTGGACGGAAGCTTTTTTGTTCGACCATACCCGTAGAAAATGCGATGGCATTGGAAGGTGTGGAAACTGGTAGTAATAGGGCACAGCTACAGCTTAATGCTACCACCAAGGGAACTGCAAAAGCCCACATTCCCGGTAATGAAAGTCCTAGTGGAACCAAGATAGAAGAAGCGGCCGTATTGCTCATGATATTTGAAATCAGAACAGCAATGATGGCAAAAACGACAGCTACTCCAATCAAAGGAATGGGCAATGCGGAAACTTTTTCCATGATGATATCGGTCAATCCTACATCCACCATGGCAATACCTAAGGCCAAACCTCCTGCCACCAGCATCAGGGTGTCCCAAGGGAGTTTTCTTACATCTTCCGCCTTAATGACCTGAAATAAAGTCAACAATACAATTGGGATGGCAGAAGTAGCGGCTATGGGAATCCCGTGTAAAGGTTCAGTCAGCCACATAGAAACCGTAATGGTAAGGGTGAATAAAACCGCATTTTTTTCAAACCTTTTCTGGTTAGAGGCTTTGCCGAGAATTTGGCTCAAGTCAAGCTCTATATTGGAAAGGTCAAGTTTTTTGATAAGAAATCTCCAGAATATGTAAATGCCAATCAAAGCAGTTGGGAGGCCAAAAATCATCCATTCTACAAAGGTAATATTGATGCCTTTTTCCTGCAGTGCGCCCACGGCAATGGCATTTGGTGTACTTCCGATGATGGTGCCCATTCCACCCAAGGTGGCAGCCGCTGGGATTCCCACCAATAAAGCTTTAGTGTAAGCAGAACCTTTACCCATTGACCTGGCCAAAGGTAGGATGGAAGAAATCATCATGGCTGTGGTTGCGGTATTGGACATGACCATGGAGCCTATAGCCGTAGTGATCATCAAACCTAGCAAGAGGCGGTTAGGTTCTGCACCAAATTTGTCGATGGTAAACTTGAATAATGCCCTGTCAAGATTGGCTATACTCATTCCCTCTGCCAAGAAAAAGCCACCCAAAAGCAGCCATATCACATTACTGGTCCAGGTACCCAAATACATTTCTACCGGAGTCTTATGTTCTTCTCCAAGTACAAAGTCAGTCCCGAAACCAAGGAGTAGGCCAGCAATGATGAAAATCCCAACAGCGAATGGGGGAATAGCTTCAGTCACCCAAAGACCTACGGCGAGTATACTTAGGAAAAAAACATAATTGACATCCTCAGTATATCCAAGCTGATTGAAAAAAGATGATATAAAGAATGCCAGAACAAAATTTCCAACAAAGGTTGAACTGGCCCAAATCCACCCGTATTTTAGTTTTTTGAAAATCCGAACCGAAGCTCTCCTGGAATCATTGTATGCCATCGAAAAAAGAAATAATTAGTGGTTGAGCAAAAATAGGGAAAATGATGGGATTTTGGGTTATCAAACCAAGCCGATGATCGCAGAAATATGTTGAAAGTTGATTTTTGAAGTTTGTGGTTGAACATCGAATTTCGATCTAGGATGCTGTATCAGTTTAACAGTTTCACAATTAAACCAATATCTATTTTATCGATCCAATTGCGAAATACGATTGACGATTTACGACGCTCTCAGGTCATTAATTACATTTACGAATTACGACTCCCGTCCGATTGGAATCATCCGAGCGGGCCCGTCCGACTGGA
>NZ_REBN01000080.1 GCF_007692705.1 Mongoliibacter sp. | reverse complement strand
TCCTATTTCACTTATTTCAGTTCTTTTTTCGGACATATCTTTCGTATTGCATTTTAGGTGAATAAATTCTTTCACCTTTCTTCATTTGCATGCAAAATTAAGCTTTATAATCGAAAAGGACTTCATTCCTTCAGGGAGATGAATACACCTCCATTTCAAGCACTTCAAAATACATTGCTGAATTGATTGAACGTTGCCTAAAAAAACAGAAACTACATTGAGGGAGATGTTGTAAATACCAGCCTCAGCCCTAAATGCCGTACTCCACGTCCTGCCGGTTCACGTACACCCCTTGCCTGATACATGGGGTTGATGAGGAGATTTTTGTTTCCATTGAGCCTAAGCTGATACCCTATCCCAAAGCCATATCCTGGATCATAAGTGTCTTCCCCCATATTCCAGGAAAAGTTTGGCCCTCCATTTAGAAAAATACGAGAAGACACATTCCACTTCAAGTAAAACGGAGCTGTAATCATATTTTCCCAGTCCATTGCCTCTACAATGTGGGGAAAAGCAGGAGTACCCCCACCGCGGACTAAAATCCTTGATCTCGAATAGGCGAGCCCAGTTTCAAAATCAAATTTTGGTGAAATTGCTCGGATGTAGGTAAACCCGAATGCAAAATATTCTCTTGGGTGGTAACTTGTTCCACCAAAATTCTCCCTTCCCACCAAAGATGGGTATCCAAATTCCACATTTCCTCCCCAATTGTTTTTTTGAGCATTAACTTCCAATGCAAAAAAGGCGAAAAGAAAAATCAAAGAGATAAAAGAAAGTTTTGAAGTGTTCATAGGCCTTAGTTTAGTTGGCATAATTTTCAAGGTTTGCTTGGTAACACAAAGACAGTCCGGATTCCCAGTTGCGTATTCCCATCCCAATTTCTTGGGAAATATGGGTTGGCATTGAAAGTAGGGGCGATCAATAAAGCATATTTTTCTCCCAAATTGAATTCCTTCCCTATACCCATAGAAAATCCCAATCGGAAGAAACCAAAGGATTCATTCGCGGAATGAACCAAATTAGGTCCTGCTTGCAAAAAGAACCTCCGGGGAAGCCATAACCTGAAATTAGCAGGAACCACCCAATAATTCATGGCTAGGTTATATGGCGGAATTGGTGGCCCAAATGGGTCTGATGGTGTCACACGAAATTGATTGTTGGAGTAAACTAATCCTGTCTCAAATTCCCATTTTTTGGAAAGAGGCTTTATGTAGAGAATCCCAATATCAAAAAAATACCTACCCTCAAAGCTTGGCGCTCCATCAGCATAACTGGGGATGTAATATGGATTCCCATAAGACGCCTGAATACCAAACCTCGCCTTCCCTGCCTCTTGAGCAAAACCCCATCCAGCACAAATCATAAAAACAGCAATCATAAAAATGGATTTCAATAGGTCGACCCTAGCACCATTTTCACAATTCCTCTTAAGATAAATTCCTGACATATTTCTACCCTATTTCAATTCTATTTCCATCATATTTCTACAGTATTTCCACATTATTTCAATTTATATCAACTAATATCAAAATAATCAAATCAATCTATAAAGCACCTAGAAAACCGATAATATAAAGAATCTATTTCTCCTGACACAACTCCACCAAGACCCCATTGGTAGATTTTGGATGAAGGAAGACTACCAATTTATTATCCGCTCCTTCTTTTGGGATTTCATTGAGGATTTCAAATCCTTCATTCTTTAGACGTGCCACCTCTGCATAAATGTCCTGGACATCAAAAGCGATATGGTGAATACCCTCTGATTTCTTAGCAATATATTTGGCAATGGGACTGTCATCCCTACTTGCTTCCAATAGTTCAATTTTGGTCTCCCCTATCTGAAAAAAGGAAGTTTTGACCCCCTCACCTTCTACTGCCTCTTCCTTATAATGTTCTTTACCCAATAGCCTTTTAAAAAGTGCATTGGACTGTTCCAGATCTTTAACTGCTATTCCTAAGTGTTCTATTTTCCTCATTTCGATATGGTTCTCAGTTTGGTCAAAATTACACTAAAAAATTAAAAGTCAGGTTGATCTAAAGAGTTTTCAACGTTCAGATTACTGTCATTATCTGGGGAACCTTCAAGTCTATAATGAGTAACCACATGGTTGTACGTTGGAACTAAAAACTCAAACACTTCACTTAACTTTAATCTTTTAATGAGGTATAGCAGGGGAGGATGAATTTCGACCGGGCCAGCGTTGGCCATGTGGGCGGATAGGATTCGAAATTCTAGATTTTTTGGCTACTTTTTCATCATGGAAAAAGTAGCTTTATAAATTAGAACTATATTTAAATTAAATATTTAGAATAGAATTAAAACATTATTTGCTTACATGCACTTAAGCGAGTATTCATATATTCTATCAATCCTACGCGTCAATCTGCGAAAACCTGAAGGACAAATTTTACTTTCGCGCTCTAAATCTCATTTTTCTACCAATAATTCTAAAGAAAAACTTATCTTAATCATTGGTAGCAAATTTATTTTTGAAATGTCAAGTACTAAAATTATTGTGATCGGTGGAGATGCAGCAGGCATGAGCGCTGCCTCAAAAATCCGAAGAAGTCACGAAAACTGGGAAATCACTGTTTATGAAAAAAGCCCGCATACATCTTATTCTGCCTGTGGAATGCCATACTACATAGGTGGGCTTGTATCATCATCTAAAGAATTGGTCGCAAGAAGCCCGGAAACATTTCGTGAAAAATATAACATAGAGGCTAAGCCTTTGCATGAAGTGATTCAAATAGACCCCAAAAAGCAAAAAGTCCTGGTAAAAGACCTGAAATCGGAAACATCTTTTTGGGACAACTATGACAAATTGCTGATCGCTACTGGAGCTTCTCCAAACAAGCCTCCACTTCCTTTCATTGACTCCAAAGGAATATTCTGTCTTTCCACTTTACAAAGCGGTATAAATACTTGGGAATTTATCAACAAACACAAACCCCAAAAAGCAGTGATAGTAGGCGGAGGGTATATAGGCGTAGAAATGGCTGAGGCCTTATTGGAAAGAGGAATGGATGTCACCTTGATTGATAGAAATCCCTATATCATGAAAACTTTAGATTCCGATATGTCGGAAGATATCTGTAGTGCTCTTACAAAGGCTGGGGTAAAATTGCATCTTGACGAAAACCTAACAGCTTTTGAATCGGGGGATGATGGCAAGGTGAAAAAAGTAATCACCGATAAAAATCAATTTGAGGCCGGGTTGGTTATTTTGGGGATGGGGGTAAGTCCTAACAGTGGCATAGCCAAAGAAGCAGGAATCAAACTTTGTGACACAGCCGCGATCATGGTAGATAAAAAGATGCAAACCTCAATTGAAAATATATGGGCTGCTGGAGATTGCGCTTCCTCCTATCACCAACTAAGGGAAAAGCATCTTTTTGTGGCCTTAGGCACCATTGCCAATAAGCATGGTTTGGTGGCGGGAAGTAACATGAGTGGAGAAGAAATGAAATTTCCCGGTGTGATTGGTACAGCCATTACAAAATTTCAGGATCTGGAGATTTCCAGAACAGGTCTCACGGAAAGAGAAGCCAAGGCTTTTGATATACCATACGAAACAGCTACCATTAAATCCTCAAATTTTGCTTCTTACTATCCCGGAAGCGGGGACATTAAAGTAAAACTATTGGTCCGTACCGAAAGCAGGGAAATCTTAGGCGCACAGATTTTGGGAAATAAAGGCAGTGCCAAAAGAATTGACACCATTGCCGCTTGCATTATGGGGAAATTAACCGCATATGAGCTTGCCATGATGGATTTGGCTTATGTCCCTCCACTATCGAACGTTTGGGATCCCATACAAATTGCGGCGAGAAGGTTAATTTGAAAATAGAATTTTCTATTAAAATATTCACTTTGGAATACTGCATCCGAAAATTTGGGTTAGGCTCAGGGTAATCGCTTTTACCCCAAAACCCTTCAAGGGTTTCCTCTCTTAAGGATTGTTAAACGTGATTTCCCTGGGATTAAAGTTTAACATTTGTAACTTTAAAGAAGCAAATTTACATTTGCTTTTGAATCATTTCTGCAAACTGAGTGTTTTCAATTTGCTTAATTTAGTAGAGGAATTTAAAAATTTACACATATGATAATCGTTTCTGACAAGGCCAAAGAAAGAATTCTTGAACTAAAACAAGAAGAAGGCCGCCAAGAAAATGAAAATATAAGGGTTTCTGTAAAGGGAGGAGGATGTTCAGGATTGATGTACGACCTTGGATTTGACGGAGATGCTTCGGAATCGGATCATGTTTTTGAAGATAAAGGAGTCAAAATCATCGTAGATAGAAAAAGCCTGCTTTATTTGGCGGGTACAACCCTTGAATTTACAGACGGTCTAAACGGAAAAGGCTTCCAATTTGTAAATCCAAATGCTTCCCGTACCTGTGGATGCGGAGAAAGTTTTTCGATTTAAAGATATTTGAAAAGTACCATATCTTATACCAGACTGAAAAGTCTGGTATTTTTTTTAAATATTGATCAGAGCAATTTTTTATTTTACCCCAGTTAAAAAGCTTTTATTACCTTTGCTCCAAAAGTAATAAAGCCCCAAAAATGACAGATACTATCAAAAAAGTTCAGCTTAACGACCTCCACGAAGCATTGGGAGGGAAAATGGTACCCTTCGCAGGATTCAATATGCCCGTCAGGTACAGTTCTGATATAGAAGAGCATAAAACCGTAAGAGAAGGAGTTGGTGTTTTTGACGTGTCTCACATGGGTGAATTTTTAGTAAAAGGCCCAAAAGCCCTTGATCTGATCCAAAAAGTTTGTTCCAATGATGCATCCAAATTAACCATCGGTCAGGCCCAGTACTCCTGCTTTCCCAATGATATCGGCGGTATAGTAGATGATTTGATCGTTTACAAAATGGCTGATGAGGAATATATGCTCGTGGTCAATGCCTCCAATATAGAAAAGGACTGGAACTGGATCAATCAACACAATACCATGGGTGCTGATCTGGAAAACATTTCTGATAACTTATCACTTTTTGCTGTTCAGGGCCCAAAAGCCATAGAAGCTGTGCAGTCCATTACACCTGTTGACCTTTCGGCCATCAAATTTTATCATTTCACGGTAGGAGAGTTTGCGGGAGTAGAGAACGTCATCATCTCAGGAACCGGTTATACCGGGGCTGGGGGATTTGAGATTTATGTAAAAAACCAGGATGCAGAAAAAGTCTGGAAAGCCATTTTTGATGCTGGGAAAGACTTTGGCATCAAGCCAATAGGACTTGGAGCAAGAGACACTCTGAGGTTGGAGATGGGGTATTGCCTATATGGTAATGACATCACCGATGAAACCTCCCCTATCGAAGCCGGATTGGGTTGGATCACTAAATTCACCAAAGACTTTATCAATTCGGAAAACCTTAAGAGGCAAAAAGAGGCAGGAGTGACCAAAAAACTGATTGGCTTTATTCTTCAGGAAAAGGGCATCCCTAGAGCCCATTATAAAATCACAAATGCTCATGGAGAAGAAATAGGTGAAGTCACTTCGGGTACCATGTCCCCCTCAATGGGAGTAGGATTAGGCCTAGGGTATGTAAAAACAGAATTGGCCACACCTGGTAACGAAATTTTTATAGCTGTGAGAAATAAGAGCATTCCAGCCAAAATAGAGAAACTTCCATTGTATAAGAAATGAGAAAAGTTGAAGTATGTTTAAGTCCGGAATTGATCCACTTATACGACCCTGAAGAGAAAATTGTAGTAGTAGTGGATATTTTCAGGGCTACCTCTACCATGATTGCAGCTTTGGCAAATGGAGTAACAGCAATAACACCCGTAATGGATCTGGAAACCTGTAAAGCCTACAAAGACAAAGGATATATAATCGCAGGAGAAAGAGACGGTAAAAGAGCCAATGGTTTTGAAATGGGGAATTCTCCAGTCGCCTTTTTTGAGGGGAATTTTCAAGGAAAAAAATTGGCCATGACAACGACAAATGGAACAGTAGCCATAGAGAAAACCAAATCCACTGCCCACGCTGTCCTGATTGGAGCCTTTGTCAATTTATCAGCCACCGTTTCTTTTATCCAAAATCAAGAAAAGGATGTTCTAATCTTGTGCGCCGGATGGAAAGGGAAATTCAACCTCGAGGACTCTTTATATGCCGGGGCTTTGGTCAGTAAGCTCCATCCGCATTTTGGTACAGACTGCGACAGTGCAATAGCCATGAAAAGCCTTTATGAAAGCAATGCACACAGGCAACAATTGTTTTTGGGCCAAGCTTCCCATGCCAAGCGACTTCAAAACTCTGGCATAGAAAAGGATATTGACTTCTGTTTGGAGGTAGATAAATATGACTTTATAGCCATACTTCAGGGCAATGAAATTTCAATATTGAAATAGTAAAGACCCAAAAACAGAATAAAATTTCACAAACATCATCACCAAATTCAGAATGATTGCAAATTTACCTACCTTTACAAGCATTCTGAAATCTATCATTTCACTGCAAAACCTTCCTTACTATCATGACCGAGGTCAAACTATTTTCCGGAACCAATAGCAACGAATTAGCTGAAAAAATCGCCAAACATTACGGTAAAAAACTAGGAGACCTGACCATTTCAAAGTTTAGCGATGGAGAAATGTCGCCTAGCTTTAATGAGTCAGTCAGAGGTTGTACTGTTTTCCTGATACAGTCTACCAATCCCACTGCTGACAATTTACTTGAACTTTGTCTTATGATAGATGCTGCCAAAAGGGCAAGTGCTTACAAAGTGTGTACTGTGATTCCTTACTATGGGTATGCGAGACAAGACAGAAAAGACAGACCTCGGGTATCCATTGCTGCCAAGTTGATTGCCAACATGTTGACCTCAGCAGGTGCAGATAGGATTATGACCTGCGACCTCCATGCTGGACAAATTCAGGGCTTTTTTGACATTCCTTTGGATCATTTGAACGGTTCAGCTATCTTTGTGCCCTATTTGGAAAGGCTGAACTTAGAAAACCTTATTTTTGCCGCCCCTGATGTGGGTGGTGTAGCAAGAGCAAGGTCCTATGCAAAGCACTTCGAAGTAGAAATGGTCGTCTGTGACAAGCACAGAAAAAGAGCCAATGAAGTAGCTTCAATGCAGGTTATTGGAGATGTGGAAGGTAAAGACGTCATCTTAATTGATGATTTGGTAGACACAGCAGGGACACTCTGTAAGGCTGCACAAATCATCATGGACAAGGGGGCAACTTCCGTGAGGGCAATTGCCACACATGGAGTACTTTCTGGAAAAGCATACGAAAATATTGAAAACTCAGTCTTAAAGGAGTTGGTTATCACTGACACTATTCCTCTAAAACATACGTCTTCAAAAATCAGGGTACTCTCAGTAGCAGATCTGTTTGCCAAAGCTATCCATGCGGTGACAGGCAATACTTCTATAAGTGCACTCTTTATTTAACAGAAAAATTTTATTCAATTATATACTTAAAACAGAACTTATGAAATCACTAGAGATTATAGGGTTTAAAAGAGCAAATCTCGACGGTGCAGAGCTAAAGCAGATCCGTGAAGAAGGCAATGTTCCATGCGTAGTCTACGGACCAGCTATTGAAGGACAGATTCATTTCTATACTCCTGCCATCCTGTTCAGAGACTTGGTTTACACACCAGATGTACACATGGTAGACCTCAATATTGAGGGTACTAAAATGAAAGCTGTATTGAAAGACGCTCAGTTCCATCCGGTATCTGAAGTTTTGTTACACGCTGACTTCTTGGCTTTCAGCGAAGACAGAGCCATCAAATTTGAGATTCCAATTGTTGTGAAAGGTACTTCTCCAGGAATCATAAAAGGTGGTAAGCTTGAAATCAAAACAAGAAGGCTTGCAGTTAAAGGTTTCGCGTCCAGTCTTCCTGATAAAATCGAGGTTGACATTTCTAACTTGGATCTTGGAAAATCATTCAAAGTTTCTGAATTGAAGCCTGAAGGATTTGAAATTTTAACAAGCCCTAATGTTTCTATCGTTACCATCGGTATCCCTAGAGCACTTAGAGGTAAAAAAGCTGAAACTGAATAATCAGCCTACAAACGATAATTTGAAATCCTGCTTAACCTTAAGCAGGATTTTTTATTTTTGCACAGCTTTCAAAATATAAGTGAATGAAATACCTGATAGTGGGACTGGGGAATATCGGTCCTGAATATGAACTCACCAGACACAATGTGGGATTTTTAACCCTTGACCGGCTTGCCGATAAATTCGGTGCGGCGTGGAAAAGCGGAAGACTGGCCTTTACGGCCGAGTTCAAACACAAAGGACGATCTTTCCACCTGATCAAGCCCACTACTTACATGAACCTCAGCGGTAAGGCTGTCAATTACTGGATGAAGGAACTGAATATCCCTAAAGAAAACATTTTGGTCATTGTAGATGATGTTGCGCTTCCTTACGGGAAATTGCGAATGCGTGGTAAAGGCTCTGCTGCAGGTCATAACGGACTGAAAAATATCGAAGCACTAACGGGCGGACAAGATTATCCTAGACTTCGCTTTGGTATCGGTGATGATTTTCCTAAAGGAAGGCAAGTGGATTACGTCTTAGGCCGTTGGTCTCAGCAGGAAATTGACGAGCTTCCTATTTTTATGGATAAGGCGGTCGAAATGATCATTGCCTTTGGTACTATTGGGATCAATATGACGATGACGCAGTTTAATGATTGATTTTATAGAAATATGGTTGAAATATACTTCGTGATATAAAGTAGAAATATGCCAATGCCATTTGGGGAACAAGTACGACTAAATAAAATAGAAACCGGAGCACAACGGGGATACCAATAATGAATTGATTAGGGATATTTTGGAAAATATTGTCCATCCTTACAGCAGCAGGTTACATTTCTTATTGTGTTGACTTTAAAACTATTTTCACTATCTCTCTAAAAGGGAAATTTTAGGCAATTCAACAAAATGTAATTTTGTTCTTGAAAATATTATGGTGAAACCGTACATTAAAAAGTAGGTTAATCATTTTATACTGAAGCTGAAAAGACCATGAAGCAATTCATAAAATATCCCTTATTTCTAATTGTATTTTCTTTAGGTATTGTTCATCATACCCTTGCCCAGAATACCTACTATCCCAACTTTATTGGGTTAAACCCAAGTTTGACTGTTGAGCCTTTTTATGAGCGAGGTGAAATGGACATTAATATTCTCCCAATTGTTTATCAAAGACCCATGAGAAAGCTTTTAGATTTAAGGCTAACCTCAATTGTCAACCTTGGTCTTAGGAACAGTGGAAATGAGATTAGCCACTTTGGGCTTGAGACAGCTTTACCCATATTTTTCAAACCTAAAGAAGTCACACAAGAAAGTTCAAGTGGTTTTTTTATTGCACCCATCGTTAGCCTGACTAGAAATAGAATGGAAGAACACAACAATGTGGGCATATGGCTTGAGCCAGGTTATAATTTATTGTTTGAGAACAGATTTGCAATGTCTTTTGGCCTACAGGTGGGCGCCACCTACTTTTCCTTTGACAATGGGCAAACCAAATGGGGTAATCACTTTGGAGTTAAAGTGATTTTTGGAAAATGGATTTAGATAAGGAAATCCATTCCTTGTAGCTCTTTTCAAAAATGGAGGTTCAATAGAAACCGCTTAAGAGGAACTTTTAGAATTTTAAACTCAATTCAACCTCAATTTTATGGATTTTCAATACCCCAAAGGGAGTATACCTCAAAATGCATTAATAGCCCTCTCCTATTTCCATTTTGTGAATAATGACTTTGCTCTAGGGACCTACCATAAAGCTACGGTTTCAAGTCTACTTTTACTTTATTTCAACTTTATTTCTATAATATTTCAACCATATTTCTTCCATTTTATACTGAATCGCTTTGCTCTCATTGCATGCGTTGAAGCTCTGGTTTCAACTTTCTTTCACTAATAATCATCCATTTTTTTGAATTACGGTTTTTGGAAACTTACTTTGTATCACTTTAGGAAAAGATTTATAAAGAAGAGGTAAGAGATCAGGCTCGATGACCCTCTGGCAACCATCCGCTAGGAAAGGTGCCAAAACCTGCCCAATGAGGGAACTATAAATTGGAAATTATGCAATTGATTCAGCTTTACAATTTATTTAGGGATTCAACCAAGTATTTTATTCTTGGTACAAAGTACGATGTACCACGTACCATGTACCAAGCCTCTAGAATTCCAACAAATATCTCCAAATATCCCCTTCCTTATTTCAACTATATTTCTGCCTTATTTCGACCGTATTTCGACCAACACGAATACCACGTAATATCAACCAATATCTCAATATCCTTAACCCTATTTCAATTCTATTTCTACTAAATATATGTCCCATTTCGAAACCAACGCCATCCGTATAACCGCATCCAAATCAAATCAGAGAGAGCATTCCGCACCTTTATACCTTTCTTCCAGTTTTACTTTTGACACTGCAGAAGAAGCAAGGGCCATGTTTGCTGATGAAATCGAGGGGAATATTTATTCCAGGTATGCCAACCCTAATTCCACTGATCTGATTCAGAAAGTCTGTATTGCAGAAGGAACCGAGGATGGTATTGCAACTGCTTCAGGAATGGCGGCTATGTTTGGGAGTATGGCGGCTCTACTTCAGCAGGGAGACCATATTCTGGCTTCTCGTTCTTTATTCGGATCTACACATCAGCTTTTGACCAGGGTTTTTCCGAAATGGGGCATCAGCTCAACTTATGGTGACATTTCCGATTATCAAAATTGGGATAAGCTGCTACAGCCCAACACCAAAATGTTGTTTATCGAAACACCTTCCAATCCCGGGCTCGAAATCATTGACTTGGAATGGGCGGGGAAATTTGCAGCAGCACACAAGTTGATCTTGGTAGTAGATAATTGCTTTGCCACCCCCTACCTGCAGCAGCCTGCCAAATGGGGAGCACATATTGTCACCCATTCAGCAACCAAATTTATCGATGGACAGGGAAGAGTTTTGGGAGGATTGATACTGGGAAATAAGGAATTGATCAATGAGGTGCAATTTTTCGCCAGACATACCGGACCTTCCATTTCACCCTTCAATGCATGGGTTTTGTCTAAAAGTATGGAAACACTGGCTGTAAGGATGGACAGGCATTGCGAAAGTGCCTTAAAAATTGCTACCTATTTTGAGGGGAATGCCGAATTGGAAGGTGTAAAATACCCTTTCCTCAAAAGCCATCCTCAATATGCACTTGCCAAAAAACAAATGAAACTTGGGGGAGGGATTATCACACTTTCCTTAAAAGGTGGAATCTCAAGGGCACAAAGATTCATAGATCATCTTCAAATGATTTCCTTCACTGCGAACTTGGGTGACAGCCGTAGCATCATCACCCATCCAGCCTCTACTACTCATAGTAAACTGAGCGAGGAAGAAAGAGCAAAAGTAGGAATCACTGATGGACTCATTAGACTGTCTGTCGGCCTTGAGCATCACGAAGACATCACCAAGGATATAGACAGAGCATTGGAGAAATCGAAATTTTAAAAATTGAAATCAAATGATTGAGGTATTATCCTTTTTATCTTAAAGATTTAATTAATAGCCAAATCATGGCCATGGTTCATATACCATAGAAACTTAGCTTGGAATAAATCAAGTTACGACGTTTTCACAAGTGCTACATTTTTTTTAAAGAATGTAGCACTTTCTTCTGATATGGCGTCTAGAATACGTAACCAAACGATTCGGGTCATGAAAAAATCAGCTTTTCTTGTATTAGTTATCCTTTTCTTAAGCATTTCCTGTATTGAAAACATGGAACATATTGCCAGAGAGGCAAATCTCCGGACATTGTCACAAGAAGAACTAGAATTATCCGAATCCAGTACTTTATTTGCTATTGACCTTTTTCACCAGTTGAATGACGAGGGAGAAGTAAATCAATTTTTCAGTCCGTATAGCATTCACCAGGCACTTTCCATGACTATGAATGGAAATGAAAACCCGGTACTTCAGGAATATATCAAAACGCTTCGTTACGAGAAGATGAGCGTTGAAGAGGCAAACAAAGGATCCAGAGACCTAAAACAGTTCCTCACTCAGGTAGACCCCAAAGTAGACCTGACAATTGCCAATGCCATCTGGTACAAAGAAGGATATCAGGTGAAAGCCCCTTTTAAAGCCATAGCAAATGATTACTACGACGCCGAAGTTGCTCCATTGGCAATGCCAGATCCTAACTCAGTCAAAATCATCAATGACTGGGTGGAGAAAAAAACCAAAGGAATGGTCAGGGATATTCTGGACGTTATCCCTCCCAATGCAGTCATGTACCTGGTCAATGCCATCCATTTCAAGGCGGATTGGAAATTTCAATTTGATTCCAAAAAAACCAAAAAAGAGCCCTTTTATCCTAGCCCTTCCTCTCCTATTCAGGTAGACATGATGGACTTGGACAAACCGGGAACTTTCAAGGTATTTGGAGGAAATGGGTACCGTTATCTGGAAATACCCTACAGCACGGGACAATACAATATGGCAATTCTTTACAACGAATCAGGTGACCTTAGTCAGGTGGCAGCTGCCCTCTCTTTTGAAAATTACAAAAAATGGATAGAAGAAAGCCAAGAGACAAATTTCATTCTGAAAATGCCAAAATTCAAAATGGGCTATAAAATCGAAAACCTTGCCGATGACCTGATGGAAATGGGTTTGGTTACTCCTTTTGGCTTTCATGAAGATAACTTTACCCAATTGTTTGATACGCAGACTGATTTGCTGAAAATTTCACGTGTAATCCATGATGCATTGATAGAAGTCGATGAAAAAGGAAGTGAGGCCGCAGCTGCTACAGTTGTTGAAGTACTTGAAAGGTTCAGTGCCGGACCTTCAGTCCCCCCTTTAATCACTTTAGACAAACCCTTTATTTTCTTTATCCAGGAAAAACACAGTGGGGCGATTTTGTTTATGGGCAAATTGGGTGATCCTTCAAAACTGTAAGATATGCCTAAAATTGCCTCTGCTTTATTCCTATTTGTGCTGGTCACTTTGGCATCTTGTGCTGATGATCCTGAACTCCCCGCGAGTACCTGTGGGGATTCATTTTTATATGGCAGCGGAGAAGATAGTTACACTTTGACTTCAGTACCAGGGAGTGTATTTATAGAACTTCAGGATCCTGAAAATCCAGAAGCTCAAATTGAAGCTTTATTTGCTGAATATGATTTCTTGGATAATACTAATTTCCCTCAAGGAAACACTTTAAGAAGGTTTCCCGCACTTCTTAAGGACACAAGCTGTGAAAACTTATTTGAAGTCCTGAAAATCCTCAATCAAGATGAAAAGATTTCAGCTGCTACCCCAAAATTTGAGCCGGATGGACCCGGCATCATGATCCGTCAATTCTGGACACTGATCAATGGAATATCAATCATGCCTCATGAACCCGAAGACGAAGCTAATATATTGGAATGGGCGGATAGCAATGGCCTTGAATCCAGAGGCTCTTCTTATGGAACATTACTATTCAGGGTAAAGCAGGTATCAAGCGGCTTTGAGCCTCTGGAAATTGCCATCAAAGCCAAAAAAGAGCTGGATGTGCAATGGGCAACAGCCGATTTTTTAATACCTATCTGGAGAGGGCCATAAAAATTAATAGAATTCAATGCCTATAAATCCCAAATTCAAAAATTGAAATCAAGTCCTTCTCAGCTTCATTTGGAAAATTAATACCCCCAATATCCCTCTTAATAAAAATCAATTTTTTACCTCCATTCTTTTTCTTAATTTTTAGAATCAAACCCAATCACCTATGCAAGACCTTTCCAGAATCCACCGTCCCATCACAGACTTATTTCCACAACCTCAATCCGCCAAAGAATGGGAACAATACAGGCTAAGTCAGGAACAACTGGATTTTTTTTATGAATATGGCTATCTCAGTGGCATCAAATTACTTGAGGAGAATCAAATAGAAGTTTTGCGTGCTGAACTGGAAAAACTACAAGATCCTGACCACCCGCTCAATCACCTTTTCCACGAATACCACAGCAATGAATCAGGTGATCCAAACACCGTACTTTTTCACTCCCTTGGACATTGGAGAATTTCAGAAGCTTTTCACGATGCCATCTGGAATCCTGCCTTCGTGATGGCAGCCCATCAGCTTTTAGGCGAAAGGGGATTGAGATTCTGGCATGATCAATTGTTCTGCAAGCCGGCCAAACACGGAGGCGTGGTGGCTTGGCATCAGGATTATTCCTATTGGACCAGAACCATCAAGATGCAGCATTTGACCTGTTGGTGTGGTCTTGATGATGCAGATGAAGAAAACGGCTGCTTGCACTATATCCCAAAAAGCCATACTTGGGGGTTATTGGAAAAACCGGCCTTGGCAGGAGATATGGATGGCTTGAAGGCATTTATGACTGAAGAACAATTGAAGGATTTCAAACCCGTAGCCATTCCACTGAAGGCAGGCCATGCTACTTTTCACCATCCTTTAATGGTACATGGAAGTTATCCAAACCACTCCGAAAGAAGCCGCCGGGCATTTGTGCTGAATGTTTTTGCGGATGGCACCATTTCCAATACCGGTGATGAGTTATTGAAAGGAGTACCCGTAATCTCTAAAGGACAAAAAATGGAAGGGCAGTTTTTTCCCTTGCTATTTTCGGCTAATTTGGTGTAAAATTTCAGCATTATGACCAACCCAAATGTAGCCGAGAGCCCCATTTCATTCCAAAAAGGAAGATTAAAAAAGGAGACGTTACTTAAACTTTATGAATCCCTCTTGATGCCTAGGAGGATAGAAGAGAAAATGCTTATTCTTCTCCGTCAGGGTAAAATCTCTAAATGGTTTAGCGGCTGGGGACAAGAGGCCATTTCTATTGGAGCCGTGGAAGCCCTTGCACAAGATGAAATCATCTTACCCATGCACCGGAATTTGGGGGTTTTTACAGGAAGGCAGGTTCCCCTAGAGCGGTTATTTGCTCAATTTCAGGGTAAAAAATCAGGATTTACCAAGGGGCGTGACAGGTCGTTCCATTTTGGATCAATAGAACATCATATCGTAGGAATGATTTCCCATCTGGGACCACAGATGGCCATTGCAGATGGTATAGGTTTGGCACATAGGCTTTCTAAGGAAAGGAAAGTATGTTTGGTCTTCACAGGTGATGGAGCTAGTTCTGAAGGAGATTTTCATGAAGGGCTCAATGTGGCAGCTGTGTGGAAGCTACCAGTAATATTTGTAGTTGAACATAATGGTTATGGACTTTCCACACCCAGCGATGAACAGTTTGCCTTCAAGCAATTTATCGATAAAGGTCCCGGCTATGGTATGGAATCTGTCAAGATAGATGGCAATAACATTCTGGAAGTTTACCAGACCATTCATAAGCTGGCCAAGGATATCAGAGACAACCCAAGACCGGTACTGGTCGAAGCAGTGACTTTCAGGATGCGCGGACATGAGGAAGCTTCAGGAACTAAATATGTCCCTAAACAACTGATGGATAGCTGGGCACTGAAAGATCCGGTAGAAAATTACGAACAGTACCTTGAAGAAAATGGCTTCCTGACTTTGGAAGAAAAAGAACGTATCAACAAAAAAATCAAAGAAGCCATCAATTTAGGTCTTGAAAAAGCTTTTGGAGAGGAAAACATTAAGCCTAACCTAGAGGAGGAACTCAATGATGTTTTTAAGCCATTCACACAGAAAATCATCGCTCCCAGCACCGATTCCAAGACAGAAAAACGCTTTGTGGATGCCATTTCAGATGCCTTGAAACTATCCATGGAAAAATATTCCAATCTGGTCTTGATGGGTCAGGATATTGGAACATATGGAGGGGTCTTTAAAATCACAGATGGTTTTGTCAGCCAATTCGGAAGAGCAAGGGTTAGAAATACTCCTTTATGCGAAAGTGCCATTATAGGAGCTGCTTTGGGGCTTTCAATCAAAGGCTATAAAGCCATGGTGGAAATGCAGTTCGCGGATTTTGTTTCGGTTGGGTTCAATCAAATTGTCAATAACCTGGCAAAAATCCATTACCGTTGGGGTCAAAATGCGGATGTTGTTATACGAATGCCAACAGGTGCGGGAGTTGCAGCTGGTCCATTTCATTCCCAATCCAATGAGGCCTGGTTTTTCCATACACCAGGATTAAAAATTGTATACCCGTCAAATCCATACGATGCCAAGGGATTGCTTAATGCTGCCATAGAAGATCCCAATCCATATTTATACTTTGAACATAAAGCATTGTACAGATCACTTTCTGAAACCATTCCCGATGATTACTATACTGTAGAGATCGGTAAAGCAAATTTGGTAAAAACAGGGAGTGAGGTCAGCATCATCACCTATGGGATGGGCGTACACTGGGCAAAAGCCACAGTTGAAGAAATTGGCTGTGATGCCGATATACTTGACTTGAGAACACTTTCCCCTTGGGACCAGGAAGCTGTAGCGGAAAGTGTCAAAAAAACCGGCAAAGTGATTTTTCTGCAAGAAGACTGTCTTACGGGAGGTATAGGTGCTGAAATATGTGCTTGGATTTCTGAGCATTGCTTTGAATTTCTTGATGCTCCGGTAATGAGGGAGGGTAGTTTGGACACCCCTGTGCCCTTTGCCCCAACATTGGAGAAAAATTTTCTCCCAGTTCAGCGCTTTGGGGAAAAGCTAAAAGACTTGTTAGCCTATTAAAAAAAGAGACCCCTGAAAACCGTTTTCAGGGGTCGTTTTGCAAGCAAAGAGTGAAAGATTTGTTTACGATACTCCAAAAGTAACCAAATACATGAGATTATGAAAATCTTACAATGGATTTACACAGCTTATGCAGCTTTGTTATTCGTTCTTTTAATGCTGATTTTTGGCCTTTTTATTATCATCCCACTGATTTTAAGTCCTAGAGGAGGAAAGATATCTTTTATTTTCATCCGACTTTGGGCAAGCATTTGGTCTTTTTTGGTTGGGATTAAGTATATGGTTCATGGCAGAGAATATATTGATCCCAAAAAGGCCTATATATATATTTTTAATCACCGTTCTTTTATTGATGCACCTGTAATTCCCATGGCGATTCAGCAGGAGGTAAGGGCTATAGGTAAAAAAGAATTATCTAATATACCCCTATTTGGATTGATTGTTTCCAGAGTGGCTGTATGGGTGGATAGAAAAAGTGCAGCTTCCAGAAAGGCTTCAGTAGCCATTTTGAAGGATATTTTAAAAAAAGGAATCTCAATAGTAGTAGCACCTGAAGGGACCAGAAATGATACTAAGCAGACTTTATTGCCCTTTCAAAAAGGAGCATTTAGAATCGCTATAGAAACCGGCACATCAATCATGCCCATGGCGGTCATTGGCTCTGATCACATTATGCGCAGAGGTTCTCTGCTGATGAAGCCCGGTAAAGTGCATATTTATTTCTCCAATCCAATAGACCCCGAACAATACAGCAAAGAGGATGGTTATATAAACCTGGCCAATAAGTGTTTCAATAGACTTGAAGCCATGATTCTTACCCATGAATGATGAACCAAACACTATTCTATGTTCCTAAGAAGGTCCTTATTTTCTTTTTTTATTCTTTTTATTTATACCATCAGCCAAGCTCAAAATGACACTTTACCTTTCTCCATAAGTGAAAAAAGAAGAATTTCTGAAGATAAACTTTCGTCTAAAAAAGAAGGGTGGTATATAACGGGATTACCTAGATTGGGATATGATCCTATACAGGGTATAGGCATAAGTGCTGATGGGGAAATCTTCAATAACAGAACTTCTGATGATCCATTTTTCGCATACACACCATATCGTGAGCGAATTACATTTTCGGTCGGATATACTCAATTTGGGAAAGTATCAGCAGGATTGGGCTTGGATATGCCTTATTTTTTGGATACCAAATGGAGGTTGAGAGCTCGTTTTGCATTTTCTGACAATCCCAATAAAATTTACTTCACTCCAGGCGAAAATTCCTTGGAATCCCTCTCCTACAGAGACAGAGTAACAGGTGAATTTGTCGAAAATGCCCGTTATAACGACTATAGGAGGGCGCTTTCTGTGATCAGACCTCTTCAAAATCCTTGGGAAGGTGAGGTGCCTGGTGTAGATTACACCGATAGGAATTTTCATTATAACCGCTATACCAAATATGCATTGGATCTCATCGTGGAAAGAACATTTATGGAAGGTGACCTAAGACTTGTTTTTGCAGGTGGTGTGATTGATCTGAGATATAACCCATATGATTTTGAATTAGAAGATAGGGCATTGGATTTAGATGGAAACCGGGTGGAAGCCAGAAATGGACTTACGCTAATAACCAGAGATTTTTTAGAGGCAGAAAGAGGCGACCCTGATTCCTATTGGGTACAGAATAACATTACAGGTTATGAGGGTGGTTTTTCTGTCAAATTCAAAGCAGGCTTGATTTATGATACTAGAGACTTTGAACCTGACCCTTCAAAAGGTACCTTGGCAGAATACTCATTGGGCTACACTGCCCCATGGATGGGTTCCGATTTCCATTATAGTCGACATCAGTTCCAATGGATGCAGTTTCAGAAAATACTTGGTTTCCTTCCTAATAAAAATGTTTTGGCTAGTAGACTGATGTTAAGTACCATTGGAGGTCCTGAGGTATTTTTTAGAGAAGTTTTTGATATCTGGAGTGCAAGTCAGGGAAGAATCGGGGTGCTTGGAGGAGAAGACACCATGAGGGGTTTTAAGAAATTTAGATTTGGGGGAATGGCCATGGGAATGGGAAATATTGAGTTACGGAGCAGCATAAGCTCATTTTCCTGGTTAGATCAAGATTTTGAAGTTTCTGCTGTACCATTTTTTGACTTTGGTCGGGTATGGGATGGAATTCAAAATATCAACCTTAAAGGATTCAAGTACAATCCTGGTCTCGGTGCCAGAATTGCCTGGAATCAGTCTACTATTTTGAGATTTGATTATGCCAGATCTGCCGAGGATGCACAGTTCTTTTTTGTTTTTGGGCAAATTTTTTAAGTTCCTGTAACTATGAATCATGTACATGTAGATTGTTCGACCTAAAAAAAATTCTATTCAATACCCCGAAATCAGGGTGAAGAATATTTTTACCCACATACAGGCCGGCAAGTATACATGGATATCCTCTCAAGACAGGCAATAAGATTAATTTATGAGGATACTTATATTTGAAGTAAGTTCATGGGAGGCTAACTTTTCTCAAATTTTCCGAGTTCGGTACTATTTTAGCCAAAATTCCCTCCAAAATTTATCATCTGATAATTTTTCACTACATTTTACAATTCATTAAACCCAATACCCTATGCGATGTAATATCCTGAGAAGCTTTTTCTTCCTAAGCCTTTTCCCAATCCTTAGCCTTCAAGTATTTGGGCAAAAAGATTATCAACCCAGTGAAGAAAATCTAAAAAATAGAGAATGGTTCCAAGATAATAAATATGGGCTATTCGTTCATTGGGGAGTGTACTCAGTCATGGCTGGTGGCGGTGACATGGGGATCGCAGAATGGATTATGAACCAAAAGCAAATTCCAATAGTCGCCTATGAGAACCTACCCAATTACTTCAATCCAATAGCATTTGATGCAGAAGAGTGGGTCGCTATAGTCAAAAAAGCGGGAATGCGCTACATCACCATCACTTCCAAGCATCATGATGGATTTGCGATGTATGATTCCAAAGTCTCCGATTACAATATCGTCCAAAAGACGCCATTCAAAAGAGATGTACTTAAAGAGCTGAAAGATGCTTGTGATAAAGAAGGTATCAAATTGTTTTTTTATTACTCTCAGCTAGATTGGCACCATCCAGATTATTACCCAAGAGGAAGCACAGGAAAAGGATATACTGGAAGGCCTGATTCAGGAGAATGGAGGAAATACATTGATTACATGAAAGATCAGCTCACAGAATTACTGACAAATTATGGGGAAATTGGTGGAATTTGGTTTGATGGGCAATGGGATAAATATGAAGAAAACTGGTACTTGGATGAAATTTACAGTCATATTCACAGCTTACAGCCAGGAGCATTGATTGGTTCCAATCACCATTTGGCACCATTCCCTGGAGAGGACTTCCAGATGTTTGAAAGGGATCTTCCTGGAGAAAACACCATGGGCTTTAATAAAGGTGCAGAAATTTCCCGTGAGTTACCGCTGGAAATGTGTGAAACCATGAACGGCAGCTGGGGATACAATATCAAAGATAGAAGATTCAAAAGCTCAGAGCAGCTTTTGGAAACCATGATCAGGGCTGCAGGCTATGGTGCCAATTTCTTACTCAATACCGGCCCTCTTCCGAATGGTAAAATCCAATCTGAGAATATTGATACGCTGATGCTTATGTCTAAATGGCTGGATAAATATGGCGAGACAATTTACGGTACAAGGAAGGGGCCGATTGACCCGCGACCCTGGGGAGTGACTACTCAAAAAGACAACAAAGTTTTTGTTCACTTATTGGCTTGGAAAGACCAATCCATCCTGATTCCAAACATCGATAAGAAGGTGAAATCCGCAAAACTACTATCTGATATGAGCAATATTAAGTTTTCAGAAAGTAAAGAAGGCATTATACTTACCATACCCTATGAGAAAAGAAAACCCTTGGAAACCATAATAGTACTCGAATTTTAAATTTGGAGAAACTGCCTGATATTTTGGGATTTAAAGAAGCTTTTTATTTACATTAGAGTTTATTTAAAAAATTAAATCACCAACCAAATCCAATTCTAATGAAAATTTTAAAAAATATTAAGTCACTTTTGACCTTGGTATTTGTTTTCGGATTCCTATTTGCAGTAGTAACAACATCCTGCGGACCTAAGAAATCTGAATCTGATGATACCGAACAGGTAGAAGAGCACCCTTCGGAAGATGAACATCCTTCTGATGGCGATGAGCATCCATCGGATGGAAATGAGCATCCTTCACAAGATTAACAAAAATCAAGGGCAGCCAAATGGCTGCCTTTTTTATAGGGCCTTTCGAACAAAAGAAAATGTTGTCTTTGGAAATAGCTCACCAGACTCGGATTCCATTATAGGATAAGCCAAAAAGTTAATAGGTCCTCCTGATGGACCAGGATCGACAACTAAATCTCTACCCTGACTAAATTCAATCCTATTGGCAGGATGTCTGCCAAAATAGTACGTAGCAAGCGCCGTATATTTATTTCCTTCTGAAATATCAACTGGCCACCATTTTCCTTCTGCATAGAATTC
>NZ_REBN01000127.1 GCF_007692705.1 Mongoliibacter sp. | reverse complement strand
AAATCCTTGGGGGAGAAACTTTAAATGTCTTTTACGGAATGGTCGCAGGTGGCTTCTTGCATATTTCAACAACAATATTTTTTGAAAGCAGTCCTGACCATAGGTTCCATTTTAATAAAGTATTGGTAAGTATACTGGCATTTGGACTGGCTATATCGTTGGAAATGCTCCTGTAAGATTTTAATTGCGATTTTGGGTAATTTTATATTCTTTTATTTTGTTTTAAAACCAAATATAGAAAGGCGATGGTATAACTTGCTAATATGATATACTTTCGCTAATTTAATATATCAACCCAAAATCATCCCCAATGGAAAAGCCTGTTTGTCCTAAATGCGAAAGTCACAAAGTAGTGAAAAGTGGTGTTTTAGGAGGTAGACAAAGGTTTAAATGTAAATCTTGCGGTTACCACTTTACTGTCAATAAACTCGGAAAGTCAATCGATAAATACTATGTAGTAAAGGCTTTACAGCTCTATATTGAGGGGATCTCTTATCGGGAAATCGAAAGAATATTGGGAGTTAGCCATGTTTCAGTCATGAATTGGGTTAAGCAATACAAAATAAAGGCCCCTGAAAATTACGATTACCGACCTACCTATAGGGTTCTGAACCATACAGAATTGGTGAAGTTTATGGCTCAGAAAGAGAATTTAACCGATACAGGTATGCTGATTACGGAATTGGGTGATAAGTTTATGATCATTAAGTGGGAAAGGTTTAAAAACCGATAGTACCAAATATTATTCTTTAAGCTATAAAAAATTAACGAGTATATATGCTCACTTTTTCTTTTGTGGGGTAAGTTTTCAAATTGGGTCCCACTTGCTAGGAGATTGATTCTCATATAAGTAAAACAACAGACCCAAAATCCAATGCTTGCCAAAACGAAGTTGACGCTTCCTATCATTCTTTTCCTTCTGGTGCAATTTTATGCATCAGGACAGGATACACTGGCCATCTTTGCCACTGCCAAGGATGAAATGATGGTTGATCATTCTTACAAACCCTTAACTCTCAATCTTTCAGACGATGGTTCAAAATATATCAGGTTTCTGGTATGGAATCAAATGTGGGCCAGAGTAAATCAGAATAACCCAGGAACATTAGACGTGAGTGGAAGCCCGTCTCAAAGAACTTCCGATATTGGGATACGAAGAGCACGTTTTTTAGCTTATGCTCAAGTATCACCCAGATTTTTGATTTTGACACATTGGGGGATCAACAATCAAACTTTTACAAATGGAGGTGTACCCGGTGGCGGAGCGACAGGAAATCCCGGCCAACTACCGGTAAATGTGAATCCTGAGACAGGATTAGGATCTGCATCGGGGATGTCTGCCAAAAAACCACAGCTGTTTTTCCATGATATATGGACTGAATTTAAAGTGACTGAGTCCATCTACCTAGGTACTGGATTACACTATTGGAATGGTATTTCAAGAATGAGTAGTCATAGCACACTATCTTTCATGACAATAGATGCTCCTATTTTTAATTGGCCCCTGATTGAACTAACAGACCAATTTGCCAGACAGTTTGGCTTTTATGCAAAAGGTCAGTTTGCCAAATGGGATTATCGCTTGTCTTTAAACAAGCCATTTGCCATTGGAGCCGGGGGAACCTTCGATGAAAACAGGCAAGTACCTGTTGCCGCCAATATTGTCAATGACAATTGGGCTACTCAAGGCTACATTGCCTATCAGTTTTTGGAAACTGAAAATAACAAACTTCCATTCTTTGTAGGTTCTTACCTAGGTACTAAAAAGGTCTTCAATATAGGTGCCGGATGGCACCATCACCCTAAAGCAACCTCTTCAATAGCTGAAAGTGGCAACACCGATTTCCATGATATTACTTTAATTGGCTTGGATGCATTCTTGGATTTACCCCTTAACCCTGCTTCAGGTACTGCTCTTACCGCCTATGCGGTGTATTATAATTATGACTTTGGCCTAAACTATATCAGGAATGTAGGAATCATGAATGTGGGATTTGGTCCAGGAAGCAGTCAGAACGGAACAGGTAATGCACAACCCACCATCGGAACGGGAAATATTTTCTATTCCCAAACAGGACTGCTTTTACCAAAAAGTATTCTCGAAGACAAAGGAAGATTACAACCATTTGGTGCATTTACTTACAAAAGATTCGAATATTTTGACACAGGAAATATGCAATATGACCTAGGTATCAATTATTATATCAATGGACATCAGGCCAAAATTACAGCACAATATAGCACCAGGCCGATATATGAAAACTTCAGAAGATCCGGTTCTGCTGGAGAATTTATCTTACAAACCCATCTCTTTCTATAATTAAAATAACCCAAAAAAATGACCTCACACAAAGAAAAAATGAAAGCCTATTGGAAACGCAATCTCAGGACGCTGCTAATTTTACTCAGTATCTGGTTTGTAGTTTCATTCGGATTCGGCATCCTGCTGGTAGACCAGCTCAATCAATTCAGAATAGGTGGATTCCAGCTTGGTTTCTGGTTTGCACAACAAGGTTCAATTTACACATTTGTCGTTTTGATATTTGTATATGTGTATCGTATGAATCAGCTGGATAAGGAATTTGACGTCAACGAACAATAAGCGATAAGACTATGGAAATTTTAACCTGGACATACATACTGGTTGGCGCATCTTTCGCCTTATATATCGGTATTGCTATTTATACAAGAGCTGGTTCGACAAAGGAATTCTACACAGCTGGAGGCGGCGTCTCTCCACTGGCCAATGGTATGGCTACAGCAGCTGACTGGATGTCTGCCGCATCCTTTATTTCAATGGCAGGGATTATTGCCTTTTCTGGCTATGATGGTTCTGTCTACTTGATGGGCTGGACTGGAGGATACGTACTTCTCGCACTTTTGCTTGCGCCTTATTTGAGGAAATTCGGAAAATTCACTGTTCCTGACTTTGTTGGAGACCGCTATTATTCCAACAAAGCAAGAGTGGTTGCTGTAATCTGCGCGCTATTTATTTCCTTCACTTATGTGGCAGGACAGATGAGGGGCGTGGGGATTGTATTTTCCCGATACTTGGAAGTAGATATTGAATGGGGTGTAGTCATCGGGATGTGTATTGTATTCTTCTATGCAGTCTTGGGTGGAATGAAAGGAATTACCTATACACAGGTAGCCCAATATTGTGTACTCATTTTCGCTTATATGGTCCCAGCGATCTTTATCTCTATGCAACTCACAGGCAATCCTATTCCACAGCTTGGACTTGGAGATACTGTGTCTGATGGCACATACCTTTTGGACAAGTTGGATGGTGTTCTTTCAGAACTTGGTTTTGCGGCTTACACAAGCGGCTTGAAAGGGAAAGCAGATATTTTTGCAATCACCTTAGCTTTGATGGTAGGTACAGCAGGATTACCACACGTAATTGTGAGATTTTTCACTGTACCAAGGGTAAAAGATGCAAGATTATCTGCTGGTTACGCCCTGATTTTCATTTCTATTCTTTACACCACTGCACCGGCCATAGCAGCCTTTGGTATATACAATGCCATAGATACCGTGGCAGGTCAGCCTGTAAATGAACTTCCAGAATGGGTGGCAAATTGGCAAAAAACCAACCTCATTTCCATTCAGGATAAAAATTCAGATGGAATTGTACAATACACACCTTATAACGATACCAATGAAATGCATATTGATAAGGATATTATGGTTCTGGCCAGTCCTGAAATTGCTAAACTTCCAAACTGGGTGATTGGTCTGGTAGCAGCGGGAGGTATGGCAGCTGCACTTTCAACAGCTGCAGGTTTACTTTTGGTAATATCCACTTCAGTATCAAGAGACCTTTTCCGAACATTCAAACCGGACATGACTGAAAAAAGAGAACTTGCTATTGCCCGGATTTCCGCAGCTGGAGCTGTGGTCTTAGCTGGATATTTTGGGATCAATCCTCCGGGATTTGTTGCAGAGGTGGTTGCATTTGCATTTGGTTTGGCAGCAGCTTCTTTTTTCCCTGTTATCATTATGGGTATTTTCTCCAAAAGAATGAATAAGGAGGGTGCAATTGCCGGGATGATTTCAGGTTTGCTGTTTACTATGGCCTATATTGTGTATTTCAAATTTATATCCCCTGAAATGAATACGGTCGAAAACTGGTGGTTTGGTATTTCACCAGAGGGAATTGGTTCGATAGGTATGGTAGTCAATTTTGTGGTATGCTATACTGTTTCCAAAGCTACTCCTGAACCGCCGATTGAGATACAGGATATGATTGAAGAAATCAGAATCCCTCGTGGAGCCGGGAAAGCTCATGACCACTGATTGAAATAAGTAAAACCTCAGGGAGACTCCGGCTATATATTAGTTGGGGTTTCCCTTTTTTACCAAAATCTAATCCAGTAAATTAAGAATAGCAAAGTAACTGCAATGAAGGAATCATTGAAAAGCCAATACTTACTCACACTGTTTTTTGCCGGGATATTTTTACTCAATTATCCTGTGATGGCATTGTATAATAAAAACATTAAGCTAATGGGTATCCCGTCACTTTACCTTTTTGTTTTTTTATTCTGGCTTTTGATTATCATGCTAACTTACCTGATCATTCAAAATACAAAAAGTAAAAAAGATGATTGAAAGTGGGCTGATCATATCGTTCACTTTTGGATACCTCGCTTTACTTTTCGGAATAGCCTGGTTTTCTGAAAAATCCGCTGAAAAAGGCCGGAGCCTTGCTTCAAACCCATATATATACTCACTTTCCCTGGCTGTATATTGTACTGCTTGGACTTATTATGGTTCCGTAGGGCGAGCTGCCACCAATGGCCTGGAGTTCTTAACGATATACATAGGTCCAAGTCTTGTTGCACCACTTTGGTGGATTGTGATGCGTAAAATCATCCGTATCAGCAAAGTTCAAAGAATATCTTCTATTGCCGATTTTATCTCTAGCAGGTATGGTAAAAACATTACATTAGGCGGAATAGTAACAATTTTTTGTCTTCTGGGTATCCTGCCTTATACCAGTATTCAAGTAAAAGCTATTGCAAACTCTTTTGCTACCCTTCAAAATTCAGGAACAACTGTAGGGAGTTTGGCGTCCATCCCGATTTATATTGACACTGCTTTTTATCTTTCAATTGGTCTGGCAGTTTTTACGGTTTTATTTGGGACCCGTAAGGTCGAGGCTACGGCCCAACATGAAGGAATGGTAATGGCAGTGGCTTTCGAGTCAATATTCAAATTAGTAGCGTTCTTGGCGGTTGGGGTCTTTGTCACCTACTTTATATATGATGGTTTTGGTGACATATTCTTACAGGCAGAATTACGGGACTTTGACCATTTATTTGTTTTTTCTGGAGAAAATAGTGGCTCAGAGTGGTTTTGGTTAAGCATGCTCTCCATGATGGCTATTCTATTTCTGCCAAGACAGTTCCAAATGGGAGTGATAGAGAACACCGATGAAAAGCACTTGGATAAAGCTATGTGGCTTTTCCCGCTTTACCTTCTATTAATCAATATTTTTGTTATTCCCATTGCATTAGGTGGATTGGTACATTTTGATTCAGGAATTGTTGATGCAGACACCTTTGTGCTTGCATTACCGATCGCCTACGACCAAGGTTGGCTTGCATTATTGGTGTTTTTGGGAGGGTTTTCTGCAGCTACAAGTATGATTATCGTCTCTACCATTGCATTGAGTAATATGCTCAGCAATAACCTTGTGATGCCTATCATTCTTTCCAATAATCGCCTTAGGGAAAAATATCAACATCAACTGGGAACACTGGTACTTTGGATTAGAAGAATAAGTATTTTCAGTATTATCCTGGCAGCTTATTTCTATTATAGAGAGGTTTCAGGCTATTTTTCATTGGTTTCGATTGGCTTGATATCTTTTGTGGCAATAGCTCAATTTACCCCAGCCATTATCGGAGGTATTTATTGGAAAAAAGGAGCTACTCCAGGTGCCTTGGCAGGTATCATAGCCGGATTTTTCATTTGGTTTTTCACCTTAGTCATACCTACCATGGTTACAGCGGGTTTCCTGCCACAATCTTTGATGGATGAAGGGTTATTTGGCTGGAGTGCCCTCAGGCCATATCATTTATTGGGAATGGAGGGTATGGGGTATGTGAGTCATGCTCTTTTCTTTAGTCTTTCAGTGAATTTGAGCCTATATGTTCTACTTTCACTTTATGCAACGCAAACATCCAAAGAACATAATCAAGCAGTGGTATTTGTAGACATTTTCAAATATAGCACAACCATGGACAGCTCTATTATTTGGAAAGGGCAAGCATACCTCCCTGATTTGAGATCTCTTTTGGATAATTTTTTGGGAAAAGAAAAAGCTGCTTTGGCCTTGCAGGATTTTACCCTTAGGACGGGGAGAGAACTTGGTGTGAAAAACTTTGCAGACCCCGAACTTGTAATTTATTCAGAAAGGGTACTTTCTGGAATCATAGGTGCAGCCTCAGCCCGTATCCTAGTGGGTTCTGTTGTTAAAGAAGAAGAAATCAGTATGGAGGAAGTTTTGAATATTCTTAGGGAGACCCAAGAATTGAAAGGCTTAAATATGGAACTCAAAAAGAAGAGTAAGGCGCTAAAAAAAGCAACTAATGAACTTCAGGAGATGAACGAAACGCTAAGGCTCAATGACATGCACAAAGATGAGTTTATATCTACTGTCACCCATGAAATGAAAACACCTCTTACTTCCATAAGGGCTTTCTCTGAAATCCTTATGGATGAAGACTTACCTCCTGAAGACCAAAACAGGTTCTTGGATATTATCATACAGGAAACAGAGCGTATGAGCAGGTTGATAGATCAGGTATTGGATCTTGAAAAATTTGACTCTGGGAGGCAAAATTTGAACTTAGAAAAATGCGACACTAGGATTCTGATCCTTGAAGCATCGGAAAGTATGATTCAGGTTTTTAAGGAAAAGGATTTGAAATTTGACCTTGACCTGCAATTTGAAGAACTTTATATGTACGTGGATGAGGATAGGATCAAACAGGTAATTCTTAATCTGCTGTCAAACGCGTCTAAGTTTGCCAAAAGTAAAGTAATGCTTAAATCGTTTATTAATTCTGGACGATGGACAGTACAGGTATGGGATGATGGCAAAGGAGTACCAGAAGAGGATATCGGCTTTATTTTCGATAAATTTTTCCAAGCTAAAAACCAAACCAGTAAAAAACCGGTCGGAAGTGGCCTTGGTTTGGCGATTTCCAAAAAAATAATTGAATACCATAATGGGGAAATTGGAGTAAGCAAGGGTGGAGATCTCACTTGTTTTCAGTTTTCAATTCCCGCAGAATCTTCAGAACATTTGAACAAAAACTATATAAGTACTAATGAACAAAATATTGATCGTAGATGATGAGCCAAATATCTTGCTCTCTTTGGAATTCCTGTTTAAAAAAGAGGGGTACAAAGTCTTTATTGCACGGGACGGTGAAGAGGCCATGGGTATCATCGAAGAAAATATCCCCGAACTTGTGATTTTGGACATCATGATGCCGAAGGTAGACGGATATGAGGTCTGCCAATACCTCAGGCAGTACCATGAAAAGGTCAAAATTATTTTCATTTCGGCAAAAAGTAAACAGCAGGAAATCGAAAAAGGACTATCTATGGGCGCAGACCTATATGTAACGAAACCATTTTCGACAAAAGATCTGGTGGGAAAAGTCAAAAATTTATTGAATTAACAAAAAGAAAACCTATAAATAACTAAAAAATGAGTGATAGAATACATACCCTCAGCGGCTATTTTCATGAATATCAAAAATCGGTTACAGAACCTGAAAATTTCTGGGCCAGAATAGCAGATTCCTTCCATTGGCAAAAGAGATGGGATAAGGTTCTGGAATGGGATTTTGAAGGTCCTAATGTAAAGTGGTTTGTCAATGGCAAACTGAATATTACCGAAAGCATTTTTGAAAAAAACCTTTTTACACATGGTGATAGGACTGCCATTATTTGGGAACCAAATGATCCTAGTGAAGAAAATCGAAAAATTACATACAAAGAATTGTACGAAGATGTCTGTCAGTTTGCCAATGTGCTCAAGTCCAAAGGAATTGGAAAAGGAGATCGGGTGATTATTTATATGCCTATGATTCCTGAAGCGGCTGTGGCTATGCTTGCCTGTGCTAGAATTGGCGCCATTCATTCCGTAGTTTTTGCCGGATTTTCTGCATCTGCCTTGGCGGATAGGGTCATTGACTGTGAGGCGAAGGCTATTCTTACTTCTGATGGAAATTTCAGAGGGAATAAAAAGATCGCAGTTAAATCATTGGTGGATGAAGCATTGGAAAAATCATCTGTAGAAACGGTGATCGTCTGTAAAAGAACCGGGCAGGAAGTAAGTATGAAGGAGGGTAGAGACCATTGGTGGCATGACTGCATTGAAGGCGTTTCCAAAGAAAACAAGGCTGAAGTGGTAGACAGTGAAGATCCTTTGTTTATCCTTTATACTTCTGGCTCCACAGGCAAGCCAAAAGGTGTGGTACATAGCACAGGAGGCTACATGGTATACACAAAGTACTCATTTGAAAATGTCTTCCAATACTCTTCTGGTGATGTATATTGGTGTACTGCAGACATAGGCTGGATTACTGGTCACTCATATATTGTATATGGACCACTCTTGGCTGGTGCCACTACCTTGATGTATGAAGGGGTTCCAACCTACCCTGATGCAGGTAGGTTCTGGGCAGTGGTGGAAAAATATAAAGTCAACCAGTTTTATACCGCGCCGACGGCTATACGTGCTCTTCAGGCACATGGTACAGAGCCCATAGAACCTTATAATCTTGACTCTCTCAAAGTACTCGGTTCAGTGGGAGAGCCCATCAATGAAGAAGCTTGGAGATGGTACTATACGCACATAGGCCAATCCCGATGTCCAATAGTAGATACTTGGTGGCAAACCGAAACTGGAGGAATTATGGTGTCACCTATTGCTGGTATCACACCCACCAAGCCCGCTTATGCTACGCTTCCCCTTCCCGGAATTCAATTATGTATTGTAAATCCGGAAGGCAAAGAACTGACTGGAAATTCTGTAGAAGGCAACTTATGTATCAAATTCCCTTGGCCATCCATGATTCGAACTACTTGGGGCGATCATGAACGATGTAAGCAGACTTATTTTGCCACCTATAAGGGTATGTATTTTACTGGTGATGGAGTCAAAAGAGATCATGACGGTTATTACAGAATATTGGGTAGGGTAGATGATGTGATCAATGTTTCTGGTCATAGACTGGGTACAGCTGAGGTCGAAAATGCCATCAATGAGCACCCGCTTGTAATTGAATCAGCGGTAGTGGGCTACCCTCATGAAGTCAAAGGTCAGGGGATTTATGCCTACGTGATTTGCGACATGACCAATAGAACAGAAGAAAACCTGGTCAACGAAATAAAGGACACTGTGAGTAAAATCATAGGACCCATCGCCAAGCCGGATAAGATTCAGGTGGTAACAGGTTTACCCAAAACGCGATCTGGAAAAATCATGAGACGTATCCTGAGAAAAGTGGCAGAAGGTGTAACAGAAAACCTGGGTGATACTTCCACTTTGTTAGATCCAGAAGTGGTCAGAGAGATCATTGATGGTAGAAAATAAGAAAAAATGTGCGGTTTGGGAGTTTTCCTGAACCGTACTTTTTTTAAGTAATACAGTTTAGCAATCAAATAGCCACATGTCAAATGTCATAGTCAATCGGGTCAAAGAATTCCTCAAGCAATTCCCACCATTTTCATTTATCGATGAAAAATCACTTGAAGCAGTAGCTCGTGAGGTCGAGGTAAAATACTATGAAAAGGATGAAGTGCTTTTTACCAAAGGTGAAGAGGCTCAGGATTGCTTTTTTGTATTGAAAGAAGGCTCGGTTAAGTTATTTGATGTTAAAAATGAGCAAGAGAATATCATTGAAATATGTGATGAAGGTGATGTTTTTGGAGTATTGGCGCTTTTAGGTAAGCGTCCTTACATCCTCAATGCAAAGGCCCAGGAAGACAGTTTGGTTTATGCTATCCCGGTTTTGACCTTTGAACAACTGCTTCAACAGAATAGCCGGGTCAGTTTGTACTTTGCCGCAGGCTTTGCCTCGGGACAGGTAGTGGTCAGAAATGACCTTTCAGATTCACAAAAAGCAAGGTCAATCTTTAGCCAAGCTTCTGAAGATAAGGGCTTGTTGATTTTTACAGGAAATTCAGATTTTAATTACTCCAAGGAGGTGTTGACTTGTAGCCTTGACAGTACGATCCAACAGGCAGCCAGAATGATGGGTGAAAAAGGAGTAGGTTCCATCATTATTGTTAATGAACAAAACCATCCTTTGGGTATCATTACCGATAAAGATATCCGAAACCGGTTCGTGGTAAAGGCTTTACCTTTTCACACTCCTGTCAGCCACCTGATGAGTACTCCTGTACTCACGAAAAGTCAAAGCTCAGATTTTTCGGACCTATACCTGACCATGGTCAAGAGCAGACTTCATCACTTAATATTCACAGAAGACGGCAGCCCTGACAGTCCGGTGACAGGAATTCTATCTGATCATGACCTTTTGCTGTCTCAGGGAAACAGTCCGGCTGTACTGATCAAGGCCTTGATGAATACAGACGAGGTAAAAGAAATGGCAAAAATCCGCAACAGAGCAGAACAGCTCCTTCGATATTACCTCGAAAATGAAGTTTCAATGGATTTTGTGGCGAATATCATTTCAGAGATCAATGACATCATCATACAAAAAGCCCTCAAACTAGCTGAACTCAAACTTCAGGCGGAATTTCCGGAAGCTAAAAAGGTAAAATACTGCTTTGTCTCCTTGGGCAGTGAGGGCAGGGAAGAACAGCTCCTGAGAACGGACTTGGATAATGCCATTATTTTTGAAAATGTACCTGAGACGGCGCTTGAAGAAACTCAAAAATATTTTCTAGAGTTGGGAGAATTGGTAGTGGAAATTTTGCTGAGCTGTGGATTTCAACCGTGTCCTGCCAAAATGATGGCTAATAATCCAAAATGGTGTCAACCCCTTGCTGAGTGGAAACAGTACTTTTCAGAGTGGATACTTACACCGACTCAGGATTCCTTATTGAAGGCCACAATATTTTTTGACTTCAGGGCTATTTATGGACAAAAGCAGTTGGCCAATGCTCTTACTGAACATATTTATCAAGAAATCTCCACAAAAAATATCTTCTTGAACTTCCTGGCAAAAAATGCATTACTTAATCCACCGCCTTTGGGTTTTTTCAGGAATTTTATACTCGAAAAATCCGGAGAACAGAGAGATAAGTTTGATATCAAACTTCGCGCTATGATGCCCTTGGCAGATATTGCCCGGTTGTTGGTTTTAAGCCATAAGATCGTTGGTGTAAACAATACTTTTAAGCGGTTCGAAAAACTAGCGGAACTGGAACCAAATTATGGCGAATTGATGCTTGAAGCTGGAAAGGCCTATGAAATTCTGATGCGTATGCGTGCAATTGAAGGAATCAAAAATCAAAGCTCAGGCAGGTATATAAGTCCTGAGGACCTGGGAAAGTTGCAACGGCAACTCTTAAAAAACACATTTTACCCCATTGATGAGTTGCAAAAAATCATCAAAGTCAGGTATCAGTTAGATTATTTTGGGAATTGATATGGGCTTGCTAGATTTTCTCTTTCGGAAAAAGATTAAAGCTGACTTTGTCAGTAGCTATGAGGAAAAATGCAAACAGAGCATTCCCTCGCAACGTCCAATTGATCAACTCACCTTTATTGTTTTAGACACCGAGACTACGGGACTAAACCCTGAAAAGGATAAAATTGTCTCATTTGGAGCTGTTAAAATACATCATGGGAAAATTTTGGTCAAAAATAGCAGGGAGTTCTATTTTGAAACTTCAGAAAACAAAAATGAAGCTTTAAAAGTCCACGAGGTGCTGTACCCAAAAGACCCAGTCAGAATGGAGGCTTTTGCGAAAGATCTTTTATCCTTTCTTGAACATCATATCATTGTAGGTCATCATATCGGATTTGATTTGAAGGTGTTGGAAAATTCTCTTTCGTCTTTCGGATTGAAAAAATTCTTAAATCCGGTATTGGATACTCAATACCTTGCAGTGAGACTGGAAAAAGGCTACCACTACGATATCAGTACTGGTAAGCCAGGAGAATATAGTCTGGATAGTCTTTGCGAAAGGTATAAGATACCGCTGAATGATAGGCATACTGCCGCTGGAGATTCTTTTTTGACAGCACAGCTTTTATTGAAGTTATTGAAAAAAGCAGAAAAAATTGGTATTGGGGATTTTAAGAGTCTGATGAGATAATATCCCATTATCAACTTGTATCCATAAATGTCCCCTAGAAGCGGATAATCATATTAAAAAAACATCAATTCATTGATTTCAGCTTTTCCTTAAGCCTTTCTATATGCTTCCATTTTACAGGCTCCCTATGCTGTTTGCAGAAATCAGTATGATAGTGATGAGCACTCAAAAATTTGATCTGAATTTCCAACCATTCTTGAACAGAAAAATCTGGATTTTCATGTTTGAGTTCCCTATATAGCCTTTCGCTACCCAAATCAAAAAGATCAGTCCCTAGGTACTCTAAGTCCGCATCAGCTACAATTTCTTCTAAAATATTTTGGGGATTCTGTGGAATTTTCGTGGCCATGACCATACCGCAAACCCGCTCAATGTCTTCAGCATTTATTCCAAGTCCAGGGAATTCATTTTTGATAATTTTACATCCTAGAGCTTCGTGTTCGTCTTTTCGAATCAAAAAGCCCGCATCATGATACAAGGCAGCTAATTTGACCAGTTCAAGATCATTTCCATTTACTTTTTCATGGCGGGCGATTTCAATGGCCCTGTTGAGTACATAATGAGTATGCTGTGCATTATGATAGGTAAGATATGCGGGCAATTCATGCTGTAGACGATGAAGAAACTGTGCTTTCAAATTTTCGAAATCCACCATATCTTAGTGTTGACCACTTTTCTTTTTGATTAATCCTCCTTTAACTTCCTTGATACTTTGCACGTAAAAAAACGCCTTGGGATCAATTTCCGTAACAGCCTCTTTGATTCTGTGAATTTCCAGTCGCGTGACAATGGTCATGATAACATCCACATCAGATTTGACATCAAATGATCCGGGAAGGTACCCCCTTTCTCCCTTATAGATAGAGATTGCTTTTCCAAATTCGTTGACAATCAATTCTTTGATTTGATCATGGTCCTTGGAGATGATTGTCACAGCTGTGTATTCCTCAAACCCATTCACCACATAATCTGCAGTTTTCATTGCCGTAAAATATACGAGTATAGAGTACATTCCAGTTTCAATACCAAAACTGTAAGCAGCCCCCAAAATAATTAAAGTGTTGAGGGCAAGAATGATTTCACCCGAAGTAAAGCCGGATTTTTTTTGGGTATAATACCCAATGACTTCCAAGCCATCTATTACTCCTCCACCCCTAATCACAAAACCGATTCCCATTCCAATGAAAAAGCCTCCAAAAACTGCAATAAGCACCTTATCTTCTGTTACTGGAGGGATTTCTATAAAATACATCCCCAGAGCAAGAAGTAGGATTGCAATTAAGGCTTTAAGACTAAATGTCTGACCAATCTTACTGTAGCCGATAATCAGAAAGGGAAGGTTAAAAACTATCAGGAGCCAACTGATATGGATATCAGAAAAGCCTCTTACAAGGATAGATATCCCTGTTACTCCTCCGTCCAGAAAATTGTTGGGGACCATAAATCCTTGTAAACCAATTACAGCAAATAGAACACCTAAAACATTGTAAATGAAAGATTTGAGAGAAAAAAGTGATTTCCAATTTATCTTTTTTGAAAGGGCCATCTGCTGGTTTTTCTGATTAATTTAGGAGATATTTATGTAATATTAACAATTTAAATTTATTCCAAAACTTCATAAGCCAGTAAAGGGCTTTGCTTATTTTTTAATTTCAGCATCCCAACCTCCTTACACTGAAACGAATCTTTTACCAACTCATAACATTTATCAGACATCAATATCTGATTTTTATTTGCTGAGGCCTGTAGCCGTGCTGCCACGTTTACAGTATCTCCTATTACAGTATAATCAAGCCTTTTCAGTGTTTTGGAACCGATGTTTCCCCATACCATATCACCGGTATTTATTCCTATAGACACTTCCGGAATGTAATCTTTAGAATTGTCTGTGATGCCACTTTTTTTGATCTCGTTCCTAATAGAAAGACAGGTATCTATTGCCCTATCTAAGTGATATTCTCCCCTAAAAGTAGCCATTACCGCATCACCCATAAATTTATCCACTACACCGCCTTCTTTGATGATTTCCTTTACCATAATGTCAAAATATGCATTGAGTAAATTAACTACTACATCGGCGGGCTCATTTTCACTTATTGAGGTGAAGCCACATATATCGATAAAACAAACAGTTCCTTCATATATTTCATTTTCACCTAGGGCCCTTTCAATCTCTTTACCACCCATAAAATTCAGGACCGTCTCATCTACATACATTTTCAGGATATTATTTTCTTTGACCGCTTTTATGGTTTCCCGGAGTTGATATACATGCCGAATGGTCTTTTCAATTGTAATTTCTAGGTCAGCAAAATTGACCGGCTTGGTTACAAAATCAAATGCCCCTCGGTTCATAGCTGTTCGGATATTGTCCATGTCTCCATATGCAGAAACGATGACAGATTTGAGTAGGGAATTTTGTTCACTGATTTTGCTGAGTAATGTCAAACCGTCCATTTCTGGCATATTGATATCACTTAAGACCATATCAATGTCTTTGTGCTCCAGAAGTTGTTCCAGCGCATGTCTTCCGTTTATGGCAAAAACAAACTCATACTCATTTTGCCTGATTTTTTGACGGAATTTTTGTTTGATCAACACTTCTAAATCTTCTTCGTCATCTACCACCAGTATCTTGGCCATTGTTCTCTTATTTATGGATTGATCAACTTATTGATTTCCTTTTTTAAGGATTCAAAATCTATAGGCTTTGTAAAAAACTCTTTTGCTCCGGATTCTTTGGCTTTTTCATAATTCTCATCATCACCATATGCTGAAATCATACTCACGTTGATGTTTGGGAATTTTGTTTTGATATTTTCTAACAACTCCAGGCCCGTCATACCAGGCATATTGATATCTGAGAATACATAAACAAATTTAGGCGGATTGTCAGAACTCAAAATATCCAAGGCTTCAGCACCCGAAAAAGCAAACTCCATACTAATCTCTCCCTTCCTGATTTCTTTTCTGAATTTTTGCCTGAAAAGTACTTCTACATCCTTTTCATCATCTACAATTAAAATTTTCATTTTTCCGGTGATTAGTGAATCTACTTATTTCAAAGATAACAGTTGAAACATACCCATAGTTGAGAAAAGTACTGTTCAGGATTTCCAAAATCTTTCTTTATCAGGCAAGTCAGAAAGGAAATCTCTGGTTTGCTCATAGCCTTTTTTGACTACTTTTTCCCACTTACTGTCATCCAATAGGGAGACTGCCCTCAAGTTCAATTCAAAATAAAGAGAAACTTTTGACTTTGTGATTTCTTCTTTCTGCCGACTGTTCAAAGTCATGGAATTAACCAAGACAGAGGTAAGAGCAGGATTATCATATTTTTTATTTTTCCCAAAAGCATCTTTCAATTTATCCCATTTTTTAGAAAAATTCTCAGAACCTAAATCTTCAGGATCAGAACCATTCAGCGAAATTGCAATAATGTGCTTGATAGGATACCTATACATAGGGTCTACAGGTAGGTTATCTGAAACCCCGCCATCCACATAGACCTGATCTTCTATGATTACTGGTGGGAAAATTCCTGGGAGAGCAAAGCTTGCCTGGACTTGTTCCCATATCTTGCCTTTATTGTGTACCCGGACTTCTGAGTTGGATATATTGGTGGATACACAGTACGAATTGATCCAAAGATCTTCCAAATCTGCTTCTCCAAACAATTTTTGGATAAAATCCTCTGCTCCTGATTTCGCTTTATTAGAGAAAATATTGAGAAAAAAGTCATTGACGCCCTCTTCTCGGGCAGCAGACTGCTTACAGATTTGGTCAATATTGTCAAAGTCAAAATCAGAAAATGTCATGGCAATTCCATATATAGCCCCGGCACTTGTACCTCCTACGAAGTCCACTTCCAAGCCTGATTTGAGTAAGGCCTTCACTGCACCTACGTGTGCATATCCTTTTGTGCCTCCGCCACCCAACACCAATCCTACAGCCTTATTGGTAAGCATACGACTGAGTCTTCTAATGTCTTTTTCGTGGTTTTTTCTTATATGCAAGTGAAGATTGACTGGTCTTTCTTTTAGCCAATCCTGAGTACCGTAGGGTCTTTCAGTTTCTTCTGGATGTAGTAATAGAAGAAAGGTTTTCTTATTCAGAATATGTCCCTCATAAAGCCCATGATCTTTTTCTACCGCATGCAACTCCTTACTTGACCCAAAATCAGAGATAACCAACACCAAATCTGCATAAAGTAGGCAATGTTTAGTCCATTCTTGATCTTGACCGCTACAATACATCAAATTGGTTCCTTTGTGTGCTTCGAGAGTTTCGAAAAGGCTTGATGTTTCTGTATCTTCTTTACGGTGGATTTTAGTGGCCAAAAAATCCTTTTCTAATTGATCCTTTACTGAATTAATAAAATCAGATATGTCTTGTTCTGGTTGAAGGTGGATGAGTGCAATGTTTTTTGGCGCCGCTTCTACATGCTGTTGTAAGACGTTTCTCCTCAACCTATTGATTACAAACCTGGTCAAAGCTGCTGCAAAATCCGGACTTTTGGATACGATTGTTCTATATTGGCTTTGATTCATCTGCAAAACAGCAGACTTCCTGACAGCAATTACAGATGCCATTCTAGGTTCATTGGTAAAAAGTGCGATTTCACCCACAGGCTCACCCTCTGCAATGTCCCCTAAAATCACAGCATTTCCATCTTTTTCCTGAATAGCCCTTAACCTTCCTGAAAGCACAATAAAAAGCTCATTTTGTGCTTCCCCTTGCTTGAATAGGTAGTCTCCAGTTTCAATCGATTGGATGGTTCCAGTATCAAAAATTTCCTTAAGAATACCCTCTTCTACCTCCCCAAAAAGATTTTTTAAGAGATCCTGAATATATGGGTCAAAATTGAATTGATTTTCCATAGTGCATTTTTTCTTAATTTAAGCTGATTTTTTTTAAATAGGTAGCGTAATTGTAAAAATGGTACCTTCTCCCTCTTGACTTTCTACCTTTAAATCCCCTCCATGCGCTTTGACGATGTCATAACTCAGGGATAATCCAAGACCCGTTCCTTGTCCTGTTGGTTTTGTAGTAAAGAAGGGTTGGAAAATTTTTTCTCTAATATGCGCTGGAACTCCCTGTCCATTGTCAGATACTGTTATTTCAATATGCCGTTCGAGTTTCTTTGTGCTAATTTTAACTTCCGGCTTGTATGATGAATCATCACTTTCTTTCGTTTTCTTGTCCGCGCAGGCATAAAAAGCATTGTTGAACAAGTTAAGTAGTACTCTTCCTATATCTTGAGAGACGATATTTAATTTAGGAAGACCTTTATCAAAATCCGCAATAAAATTTGCATTGAATGATTTGTCTTTTGCCCTTAAGCCATGATAAGATAATCTAAGGAATTCGTCTGCTAAAGCATTGATGTCTGTAAGTTCTCTTTCACTTTGGTTGTTGCGACTATGCTGCAACATTCCCTTGACAATACTATCCGCTCTTTTACCATGGTGATTGATTTTTTGAAGGTTAATTTTTAGGTCAGTAAAAATCACCTTAACCTCATCAAGGTCTCCTTTATTCAATTCTTCCTCGATCTCTTCTACAAGCTCTGAACTGACTTCAGAAAAGTTATTGACAAAATTGAGAGGGTTTTGTATTTCGTGAGCAATTCCTGCTGTTAGTTCACCCAAAGAAGCCATCTTTTCCGCGTGAATGAGTTGGGTTTGGGTAGCTTTGAGTTCTGAAAGCGTTTTTTCTAATTCATCTTTTTTCTTTACCAAAGCTTCAGTGCGCTCTGCTACGTCTTTTTCTAACTGTGCTTTGATCTTTCTTGTGATTTCATACTCCCGCTCTTTTTCTATAGCCACCAACCTTTCAGCCTCGAGAATCCTTTTCTGCTTCCTGTAAGTGAAGTACATGACAATAGCCCATATAAAAGCGAAGAAGCCAGCTACATCAAAAACTTTATCCCAGGTTTCGTAAGCTTTTGGAAAAATGTTTTCCATTAGATCTCCTAAAATCGATATGCCAATCAAAGGAATCACTGCAAAAAATAATGGTTTTGTATTCTGGAACTCTTTGAAGTTCAAGACCACATAAGCTACTCCCGAGATCAATAAAACGCTCAGAATACTAGTAAACCATGAAGAAATGATATTTGCGCTACCTAAAACCAATAAAGCAATGGCAGCAAGCATGGCTATTTTGATGTACTTTTTCCATTGCTGAGATACATTTGCCGATTTCGCATTCCTGTGGAGGTAATACAACAGGACAATGGTAATGATGTTTTCTAAGCCCATTCTGAAACCTGTAAATAACGCTAAACTGATTTAATCTGGTTAAGTAACTAAAATATGATGAGTTATTCTAGTTTTATCTAAAATCATTTTAACTCAATACTCTAAAATTCCATAGATAATTTTGAAAAAGAAAGTATTCTGCCTAGAACTGGAATTATATGAGTTACTCATAAAACAATTTGCATTATCACAGCGAAGATTTTTGTAAGATGTAACTTACAATATTTGTAATCCGTAATTGAGTTTCCATTAAGCACAAAGGGATGGAGTTTCATCCATTGACAACCAAAAAACTGGGGTTCAGCAAATCTTCTTTGTTATATACCAATTCATCCTCAGAATCCAACATAAAGACTTTACCTCCTGCAGCATTTACTATGGCATGTGCTGCTGCTGTATCCCATTCCATAGTTGGAGCCAGCCTTGGATAAAGCTCGGCCTTTCCTTCCGCAATCAACAACAGCTTTAAGGATGATCCCATGCTGACCATTTCAGCATTTGGGTATTTTTCAATCACTTTTTTGGTATCTTCATTGAGGTGAGACCTGCTTGCTACAATACATCTAACCTGGCTCTCTTTACTCACATTGATTGGTACAGTATCTCCATTACCTTCGCATTTCCAAGCGCCATCATTGATTCTCCCCCAATATAGCCAATCCAAGACAGGGGCATAAACTACCCCCAAAATAGCCTTCCCCTTATGTATCAACGCTATATTGACTGTGAATTCCCCATTCCCTTTGATAAACTCCTTGGTTCCATCCAATGGATCAACGAGCCAATAGTAGTCCCATGCCTTGCGGGTAAGGTAAGGGAATACCTGCCCTTCTTCAGATAAAATAGGAATCCCAAATGGTTTAAGCCCTGTTACAATTACTTTATGTGCAGCTTTATCTGCTAAAGTCAAGGGTGAATTGTCGGCTTTTTTTTCTAAGCCTATAGTATCTTTTTTATAAAACTGAAGTATGGCTTTCCCGGCATCAACAGCCGTTTTTTTCAATGCCTCCAAGTTGGGCTCAAACACACGCATCCTTATATTTTGAATTAGAATTTCCAATTACACAAGCTAATCAGTATTTTCAAAAGATTTTCAATGAAATAACCCCAGCTAAATTATATGTAATCATGAAACAGACATTTTTGCTCGTATTGATATTTTGGCTTGTTTCTCCAATCATGGCTCAAAATAAAATTGAAGATATACACCAGGTCTTTAATGATGCGAAAGATGAAGACTTTTCCGGTGTTCTACTACTTGCACAGCAGGGCGGGGCCTTTTTTGAAGAATCAGCAGGGTTTAGGCATTTTGAAGAAAATACAACATTGCAGTCTACAGATGTGTTTGAGCTAGCTTCTGTTTCCAAACAGTTTACTGCCATGATGGTGATGATGTGTCAAGAAAAGGGAATGCTCAAATACGATGACTTGGTGGATGATTACCTGGACATTCCTTATTCTGCGCTTACCATCAGGCATTTGCTGACACATACTTCGGGGCTACCGGATTACCAGGAAATCATGGACAAATACTGGGACAAGAGTAAAGTTGCTGATAATGACGCTATATTGGAATACCTGAATGAATATAGGCCACCCATGCTTTTTCAACCTGGGGAGCGATATGAGTACAGCAATACGGCATATGTATTTTTGGCGAGTATCGTGGAAAAAGTAAGCGGCGAAGATTTCATTGTGCTTTCCAGGAAATGGATTTTTGAGCCTTTAGAAATGGGAGATACGGACATTAGGACTTTGGATGAAAAAGCAGAAGTTGAAAATTTTGCTGCCGGCCACCTTAAAAATGAAGAGGGAAACTATGTCAATGCCAATACTTTTCATGAATCAGACTACACTGTTTGGTTAGGAAATAGAAAAGGTCCCGGCAGGGTAAGCAGCACAGCTCAGGACCTGTTGAAATGGGACCAAGTCCTGTATACCGAAATGCTAGTTTCTAGAGAAACCTTGGAAGAAGCTTTTAGGCCTATGAAGCTTAATGATGGATCAGATAGCCATTACGGTTTTGGATGGGATATTTCTGTGGATGAAGATGCAGGAAAAATAGTATCCCATGACGGTGACAATCCAGGATACAGAACTAAAATCATCCGCTTGATTGACCAGCAAAAGACCCTCATTCTGCTCAACAACAATGCCCACCCCTTTAAGGATGAGCTTTTGGAGAAAGCTTTGGATTTATTGAAAAAATGGTAGCTAAAAAAAGCCTCACGAAATACCTCACGCATAACTTGTCCCGAGAATCGGGAGGCGCTAAGGAGCAAAGAACGATTATCTCCCGCTGATATCGCAGAATTTCGCAGATAGGACTTGGTAAGATGATGTCTTGGAATTCAAGAATAAAGCAGGCTTTACCTTGTCATTTCGAGATTTTAAAATTTGGTATTTACAGATCATAAAATGACAAAAGGGTTCACGCAGCGGGCGCAGCGATCGCCGCGAGAAATAGCTATTTGTCATTGGTAGAGTAACGAGAAATTTGTTTTTGGATTCACGAAAAATGAATATTTCTGTTATTGAATTTTCTTTGTGTGCTTTGTGCCTCTGTGGTTATTAATTTTCACCACAAAGGTATTATGTTTGAAAAATAGGCATAAGCTAAATTTCATATATTAAAG
>NZ_REBN01000264.1 GCF_007692705.1 Mongoliibacter sp. | reverse complement strand
AGCTCATTTAGTGATTGTTGGGTTAAAAATTCCATCCTTGAATTCAGTATTTCCTTTATATCCAGCTTTTTTAGATCATCAGATTTTCTGATTCCATGAAGGTATGGAGCGATCCATGCTTCTAGGTTATTCTTTAACCATTCCGTTGAATAATCCGGAAAGTCATCATTTGGATAACTGGATTTTAGTAATTGAATTCTGTTCAAAAATTGTTCAACTTCTTCATCTAGGTTTAAGTATCTTTTTATATCCTGTTGAATAACTGGAATTAATGCCCTTATTTTTTCCTCTTCACTTAGGTCGCTAACTGGCGTTGACCTCAGTACAATTGACCCGATTCCCAAAGTTCTCATTGCTAATAGCTCACCTGATTGTTTGTCCCATTTGACAATTCTTTTTTCTTGCAGTAAGGGTCTTAAATCAGTAGGGTTGATTGGAGCCGCCATAAAAATTTTACCCATTCCATCTCTTTCATCAACATGTGAAATGGCCAGCCATGATTCATGCGCAAGCTCATCTTTATGACCCATCATGGCAATTTTACCATTCGCCAATTGAAACTGAGCATTATTTCCAGGTCTTGCAGATGCTATCCTTTCAGGGTAAGCATAGGCAATTAAAAGCCCTACTTCATAAGGGTCTACAGCAGCATTATCTTCGTTTACTGCAAGAGTTCGTCTGTACTGAGAGGCTATTTTTTCAATTTTTCTTATTCCTTTTAATGAAAGTTTCTCTTTCCTTGCTCTCCGGATGGCCTCAATTCTAAGATTAATATCAACCCCAATTTCCGGCTTCAAAGGATCTCTTTCCTCCAACAAAGCGGCTATATCGGCAGCCAAAGCAACATCCCCCATTTTTTTTGCTTTCAAAAGCATATGTGCTATCCTTGGATGGGCCGGAATACTGTGGAGTTTTTGACCATGTTCTGTAATTTTGCCAAGCTCTATCGCTTCCAATTGCTCAAGTAAATCAAATGCCTGTGCCACAGCTCCTTGTGGGGGAGGGCTTAGCCAAGTGAGGTCTCCTATATTTCCTGCACCCCATTTAGCCAGTTCTAATACCAAAGGAGCCAAGTCAGCATCCTGAATCTCCGGTTTTCTGAAATTGTCCAAATAAGCATGTGAAGCCTCAGACCACATACGGTAGCAAACTCCCGGTCCCAATCTACCTGATCTTCCGGCTCTTTGGTCAGCAGCATCTTTTGAAATGGGGACAGTTTCAAGCCTGCTGAGACCTGACCTAGGGTTGAACTTGGAAGTCCTTCCGTAACCGCAATCGACTACTGCCTTGATACCTTCTATGGTAAGACTGGTTTCAGCAATTGAGGTAGCCAGGACAATTTTTCTTTTACCATCTTTTCTGGGCATGATCGCCTGGTGTTGTGCAATGGGTGATAATTGACCATAAAGAGGGTGTATGGAAAAGTCTTTTAGCTTTGATTTTAGAATTGATTCTGTTTTTCTAATTTCCCCTTGTCCAGGCAAAAAGGCTAGCACGTCTCCATCGTTTTCCTTAACAACTTTTATGACCACTTGACTCAGTATTTCAGGCATACTATAAAGGTCATAATCACCTGTATATCTGACTTCAACAGGATATTGTTTTCCTTCACTTGCTATGGTGGGTGCATTAAGTAATTTGGCCAAAACCGGCATATCTAAGGTGGCAGACATTACCATAATCCGCAGATCTGGTCTTAGTACTTGCTGCGATTCCCTGCAAAGTGCCATTGCTAAATCAGCATGTATATTTCTTTCATGAAACTCATCAAAAATGACGAGACCCACATTTTCCAATGCATTGTCATTGTGAAGGATTCGAGTCAAAATACCTTCTGTAAGTACTTCAATTTTTGTTTTAGCACTTACCTTGTTGTCAAAACGTATTCTATATCCCACAGTATTACCTACAGGTTCACCTAATAGGTCGGCCATCCTTATTGCTATGCTTTTCGCTGCCAATCTTCTTGGCTCCAGCATCAAAATTTTTTTACCTTTTAAAAACGATTCCTCAAGTAAGGACAAAGGTAATACAGTACTTTTCCCGGCTCCTGGTGGAGCAGTTACAATAAGTGTGTTGTTTTGTCGTAAGGAATTTTTTACCTGTTCTAAAATAGCATTTACAGGTAGATCAATGGATGTGGGAGGAAATTTCAATGTTACAAAATTTATTCAAAAGTAATAAAAAAAACCGCTGTGAAAAGAAGCTCACAGCGGTTTAAAGAATTATTAATTTGTTGTTTAATCAATCTTGATGAAAGCCCTACCGTATTCCCAGCGCATTTCTACGCCGTCATAATTGACTTCATATACCAACCTTTCTTCAAGGGTAGGAGATTGATTCGAAGGAATATTGACTCTTAAAACATCTTTGCTGGAGTCGTAATTATTTGTTCCCCAAAGACCAGTATCTTTATTGAAAATAACTGTAGACTCTCCTTCATTCGGGATGATAAAGAAGCTATACTTTCCTGCAGGTAATTCCTTACCTTGTACTTTGATATCCTTACTGGTTTCAAAAGTGGTTGCTTCATTTGCTCCTGCTCTCCAAATTTCACCAAGTGGTACCAAGTCACCCCAAATTTGGCGTCCATTTACTGCAGGACTCGAATATTTGATGGTTATTTCAGAACCTCCAGCACCCCCAGTAGCAGTTCTTGGCGGACTCGCTTTTTCTTCCTGCGCAAAGGTATTTGCTGTAAAGATCATCAATATTGAAAGCAGTGCAGTTGTAATTAAGTTGATTTTATTTTTCATGGTTATTTTAAATTGGTTCATCACTAAAATAGCAATTTATTCCTAAAATCAAATTTTTACCCAAGCTTGTTTTTTGTTGCTTTCTATAATCCTTTCACCGATCAGAAGTTCTCTATAGCCATCTTCGAAAGTAGGGAAACTAGGCTTTTCAGGCTGTTTTCCTTCACGGACAGCCGCATATACTTCTTTAAACATCTGCTTTGAGGTATCTGGAAATCCTTCGTTATGACCTCCAGGGAAGCTGATTAATCCGGCAGCTTCAGGGGTGAATAAAGAAGGGTCCTTCATCAGGTGCTGATTTGCAGTTTCTCTTTTTCCGATCCAAAGCTCATTTGGTTTTTCTGAGCACCACTCAAAATTGGACTTGGAACCTGCTATCTCTATATTCAGTCTGTTTTTCCTACCTGCATTCACCTGTGATACAGTAACTGATCCTTTATTTCCATTATCAAAACGAAGCATTACAGTAGCGTGATCCTCAGTATTGATAGGGACTTCTTCATAATCAGATTCCTGAAGCATTTTACCAGAGTAAGTTTCGATGGCTTTAAGGGGTTTCAATCTTGTTTTATGTACAGTTGAAAAGTCAGCCATCACTTCAGTGATTCTGAGGCCTGTGACATATTCAGTGATGTCCAAAAGGTGTGAACCAATATCCGCAATTGCTCTCGAATCGCCGGATTTATCAGGCTCTAATCTCCAGTTGTAATCTGTTTGAAGGAATAGCCAATCCTGCAAATATGAACCCATAATGCTGTATATTTCACCTAGTTCTCCATTTTCCCTCATGGTCTTCATTTGCCTGACCATTGGATAGTACCGTAGATTAAAATGAACTGCATTTACCAATCCGGATTCTTTGGCCAAAGCTACCAACTCTTCAGCCTCCTCTATTTTTGTTGCCAGTGGTTTTTCACAAACCACATGCTTACCAGCCTTAAGGACTGCCTTTGATTGGGAATAATGAAGGAAGTTTGGGGTGCAAATATGAACTACATCAATATCAGGCTGTTGTAGCATTTCTTCAAAAGTAAAAGCATTGGGTATCCCCAGTAATTCTGCTTTCGCTTTTGCAAGCTCAATATTGACCTCACAAAGTGCAGTGACTTCTACATAAGGGATCCTTCTTAAGGCTTCCAAGTGTGCCGGACCGATAAATCCGGTTCCTACAATTGCTGCTTTGATTTTTTTCATAATAGGTTATCTGGTTTGATTTGAATTGTGAAAATAAAGATAGGTCATGATAATTTCTAATAAAACCAAAAACAAAAGCCATTTGATAAGGTATTCCATTCATAGTCAATAAATACAGTTTATCATATTACCATTCAAAAAGCAATGTAATTAGTTCGCATATCATCTTTAATTGTGTAAATTAATACCTCAATCATTAAAACTAAAAAAATGGCAAATTACAGTCTAAAGGTCAACGGAGAGACATTCAATGTTGATGTAGAAGAGGACACTCCTTTGCTTTGGGTACTGAGGGATCACTTAGGTCTTGTCGGGACAAAATATTCCTGTGGAATAGCCCAATGTGGTGCTTGCACTGTCCATATCAATGGGGAAGCTACTTTTTCCTGCACCCTTCCGGTATCAAGCATAGAAAATGATGAGGTGACTACCATTGAAGGACTTTCCAAAGACGGAGATCACCCTGTGCAAAAAGCATGGAATGAAGTGGATGTGGCACAATGTGGCTATTGTCAAGCAGGACAATTAATGACGGCAGCTTCATTATTGAAAAAAAATCCTTCCCCAAGTATGGCAGAAATAGAAGATGCTATGAACAGAAACCTTTGTAGGTGCGGGACTTATCATAAAATCAGGGAAGCAGTGGCTTTAGCCGCTAAAACAAAATAATTATGGCAGAACTATTCAAATCAAACAGACGTGATTTCCTCAAAATAGCCGGAACGGCAGCTGGAGGATTATTCATTGGATTTTATTGGTCAGGCTGTGATTCTCCTAAAATGAAGGTCCTCACAGATGAGGAGGTATTGTCTCAGGCACATAATTTTAATGCCTTTTTATCTATTTCACCATCAGGTGATGTGGTTATATATTCTCCGAATCCAGAACTTGGTCAAAATATCAAAACATCTTTCCCTATGGTTGTAGCAGAGGAATTAGATGCAGACTGGGAAAAAGTGAGGGTCTTTCAGGCTCATTTGGACAATGATAAATTTGACCGTCAGGTAACTGGTGGTTCTGGCGCCATGCCACATTCTTGGGAAAGGCTGAGAAAAGCAGGAGCTACTGCCAAATTCCTTTTGGTAAGTGCCGCTGCAGCACAAATGGAAGTAGAAGCCAGTGAATTGACAACAGAAAAAGG
>NZ_REBN01000060.1 GCF_007692705.1 Mongoliibacter sp. | reverse complement strand
TGGGTTGTTGGAACCTGCCTGGCTGTAGATGGCGGACAACGTAAAGCAAATTTATGAAAACAGTGACGAGCTTTGAGTATGAAGAAATATATGGCTAAACCGACAGGGAAGCGCTTCTAATCTGCTATTGCACATACGCGCAAACTGTTGCCTTTTATCATGACTTGATACTAAAATTAAGAAATTATGGAAAGAAGAAAATTTATTTTAGAAACACCATCTACACCAAGCATTTCCCCAAAGGATCTTGGCTGGAAGTCAAAGGCTTGGCGTTAACGGAAATGTTGATAGAGATCGAATTGGAAGTGTATAAAATATGACTTTACAAAAAACTCAATATTATAGCTTTTTAAGAAGATTAAAATAGAAAATAAGAACATGTCTATCATAGATAGACTTTACAAAGCTTTTACAGCTGGTGATATCCCAACAGTTCTCGATAGCAAGGATTCCAAAATAGCCTGGAACGAAGCAGAAGGCAAACTTGGATTGGTAGAGTTTGATGAACCAAAAAAGCAGACTTTTTGGTGTTTGATCTGGAGTCCATTTGTCAATATTGAAAAATAAACTACACACATGGAATCGAGCAGGATGAAGACGCCATACAACGCTATGAATATCATTGCGAGATTCCATCCCGACCTTCGGTACGAGACAAGTTGTGACTTCTGAAAAACAAATTATAAACACATGAAACAAGAAAATGTATCGTATGACCATACAGCCAATTTTTTTTTTATAGTAATGCTGTTTTTGTTCATCCTATTACAAGTAGCCTTTCATCCCACATATTTGCAATATGCTCCTCAATTTGATGGATTTGGTTGGATCCATCATACTCACGGAGCCATAATGGTTTGCTGGATGATTATGTTGGTGATTCAACCTTATCTAATCCACAAAGGCGAATACAAAACACATAGACTTATTGGTAAAATTTCTTATGTCATAGCTCCCTTGATGCTAATTTCTATGTTCTTGGTAACAAGGCTGAATTATGTCAATACAGTAGATGAAATACCTTTCAGAGAAGTGGCTTATATACAGGCATTAAACTTTATTACTCCTTTATTATTTTTTCTTTTCTACTCACTTGCCATTATCCACAAAAAGGAAGTTTTTAAACACAAGCGATATATGATTGGTACCGCATTCGCTGTTGTCACAGCCATTTTAAGCAGATTTTTGTATCTTGTTTTTGGATCTTCTATTGAGCCTTATGATTTTTTCATCTCTTTATACCTTGGAATCATTGTGGCAATGCTCCTTTTATTAAATGATATTTTAAAGAACGTTAATCCGATTCCATACGCCATTATTTCAGTCGCATTGATTATAAACATATTTATCTTTCATGCTCGCTACACAGAAGAATGGCAATCTATTGTACTTTTCATAGGTGACAGGTTTTTTTGAAAAGACTTGAAATATCTAATCATTTTTAAATTTGAGAAAACTTTTATACTTCCAGCTAGACACAAATCCTTTTGAAAGGGATAAGTTCCTGCATTCAGCGATTGCGGTAATCATCAGATTGAATAATCTGGGAAATGCTGAATTCAATTCTTTGGAGGCGGAGTATATTCCTATGGAGCTGAATCCCCGAGAAGATTTATATGAAATCGAGCATGGATTCACAGGATTATGATCCGGGTGAGTTGATATTCAAAAAATAAGTTAATGATTGATTTTATTTATAACCTTTTTTCAACTTAGACTTGGTGCCTTTGAACCTTTGTGGTCTGTAAAGTTTGATTGGGCCACAAAGTCACAAAGACGCTAAGCTGAAATTACCTCAAAACAATTCAAATTTGACAATGGACAAATCGCCTAGAAAGAAACCGACCAATCTTCCCCCCATTCCGTTTGTTGCTTTATTTCTTCTGATTGCATTTTCCTGCAATTCAAATGATCCCAAAAATGATCCCCGTTTTCATGGCATATGGAAGCTGGATATTTTTGAATCCTTTGATTCGATATCGGGGACATGGTCGTATTGGGAATATGACAAATATCAGGCTGGCTATATTTTGTATGATGGAAAAGGGGAAATGGCTGATCACTTAACCTCCAAAGACTACCTAAATTTAATAGTTCGGTACCTGTGGAAAGCCTGAGCTTGGAAGGCTTGAAAGAGCGGTTAGAATTCTATCAATCAAACTTCGTTTACTTTGCTGATTTTGAAACAATCGACCAATCCATTGATCACCATTGCTTCTCTGATACCGAACCTAAAAATTGAGGGACAGTTTTAACCTGGGATTTTGAATTCAAAAAAGATACTTAATTCTTTCTGCCAAAGAAATCATAGCTGGAAACAGATTAAGACTGCGGTGGTTGAAATATTAAACTATCAGCTAATATGTTTGAATACATTTATTTAAGAAAAATTAAAATGATGAAATCACTATTACTTTCAATCTCCCTATTGCTATTCATCAATTCTTTTTTTGCCCAAATCGGAAGTATAGGGAAAATATCCGTACCCTCAAGAGCCCCAATATCATTACAGGAAGAGTAGAAATGAGCCTGCAGATGCGGGATTTATCTACTGAAAAGATTATGAAAATGTACGCCGATATCGAAAGACGTGCGGAATAGATTGCTAAGGAAACCAATACCAAAATCCAATTTGAAAACCTGAACCTAGGTACCACCCCGACCTTTGCCAGTGAGGAAATTCAGGAAAAAATGATGGCAGCGGCACATGCTCTCGGTATTTCTTATATCAAAATCCAGAGTGGTGCCGGACTTGATGTACAGGAAATGGCAGCATTAGGGCCGATAGGTTTGGTGTTTATCCCCAGCAAGGACGGCATCAGCCACAACCCGAAAGAATATTCCTCACCATCAGAAATGGCCAATGGGGCCAATGTGATGCTGCATACGGTATTGTTGTTGGATAGGGATTGATTTATTTTTGGATTATTTACCAGTTCATTTGATATTAATGGATATTAGATATTTATGGATATTGACCAGAGGTAGTGGTCGGTTTTTTTTAAAATTCATTCATAGTTGGATTGGAGTAAAAAAATAAGAATTTAGAACACTTGAAATCCATTTGACAAGTTGGTGAATCCCTAATTTCAGCAGAAAGTCATCAATCGAAGATGTGGAAAAAATAAAAGCATTTATTCAGGTGGCAGCTGATTCTTATAGGTGATAATGATTTCCAAAATGAGCATATTCGGCTTAATAATCTAATAACTTATACATTCAACCGGTTCCCTAAAAAGAATAATTCTTAACTCTGCTATGAATAATTGATGTTTCCGTAACTCGGCAGTGGTACCCTATTTTTCAGCTTCAGCAAAGTGGTGGGGAAAAGTTGAGTTGAAAGGAAAGATTTTTCTTGATCCTTGCATTTATTTCTTAAAGTTTATATTTTTGACAAAATTAGTCAAAAAATATTTTGTCAAAAAAACAACAAGAAAATGTTGAGCCTGGGAGAAACTATCAGAAAACTAAGAGAAGAAAAGGAATTGCCACTAAGGACAGTTGCTGCTTATCTCGATATAGATCAGGCGATTTTGAGCAAGATCGAGCGCGGACTTCGGAAGCCAAGCAGGGGTTTAATACCCAAACTCGCTATCTATTTCAATGTTCCAGAAAAAGAGTTAATGTTGGCTTTTTTAGCAGATAAAGTGCTATATGAAGTGGCAGGTGAAGAGATTGGCTTGGAAGCATTGCAGGTGGCGGAGGAGAGGGCTTCATATTTGGCATTTCAAAAAATTGATCGAAATGAAATTTTGAGAAAGATCCAAGATGGAATTAGCAAATTCAAACAAGTACAAAAGGCCTGGATTTATGGATCTTTTTCAAGAAAGGATGATGGTCCCAAAAGTGATGTGGACATCGCTGTCCAAACTGATCCAACTTTCTCCTATTTTGATTTGGTTGAAATACAACATGAATTGGAAAAAACCATCAACCGAAAAGTTGACATAGGATTTATTGATTCTTTCAAGCCCTATATTTTAGAGCATGTAAATCAAGATCTTAAATTGATTTATGAAAGATAGCTATATTGATTCTCAAAAGCGGCTTGAGCAAATCCTAAAAGCCATTTCAGAAATTGAGAAATATGTACTAGATGAGGATGGTAAATCTTTCTGCGATAATGGGTTGGTTCAAGACGCTGTATTGATGCAGTTTATAGTTATTGGTGAGTCCATCAATTTTGTAGAAAGCGAAAAGTTACTCAAATATGACTACCCTTGGTATAAGGTCAAATCTTTCAGGAATATGATTGCCCATGAATATTTTAACATCAAAATGAGAGCTGTTTGGGAAATCATCCAGAAGGACTTACCCAAATTGAAATCAACCATTACAATTATCCTTGAATCTGAGTTTTAAATGGTTCAAGACCCAATTTTATTTATCTTTTCCCAATTATGAGAACAATTAAATTCCCCAAGATCCTTTCCCTAATTTTTCTTGCCCTCTTTTTTACACAGTTCTCCCTCGAAGCCCAAACCTACGGCAAAAACGGAATGGTGGTCTCGGACAATATTTTGGCCTCTGAAGTAGGGATTGAAATTTTGAAAAAAGGAGGAAATGCGATTGATGCCAGTATTGCGACAGCTTTTGCCTTGGCAGTTACCCACCCCGAGGCCGGTAATATCGGAGGAGGCGGATTTATTGTTTTGATGAAATCGGATGGGGAGGTCACGACTTTTGATTTTAGGGAAAAAGCACCCTTGAAAGCCAATCCTGATTTGTTTCTGGATAGTGATGGAAAACTGATCGAAGGATACAATCATGAAACCATCAAGGCGGTGGGCGTTCCCGGAACTGTTGCCGGATTGTATCTTGCGCATCAAAAATATGGGAGTTTGCCATGGGCTGAGTTGGTACAACCTGCTGTGGAACTTGCTGAAAAAGGATTCCCCATGACATGGGGATTGTATCAGGTAGCCCTTAGAATGTCCGAAATGGATGATTCATTTGACATCATGAAAAACTACTTTCGGAACGATGAAGGCTCAGTGGTGCAGCCGGGTGAAATCTGGAAACAGCCTGCCTTGTCCTATACCCTTTCTTTGATCAGGGACAAGGGTCATGATGGATTCTACAGAGGAGAAGTT
>NZ_REBN01000153.1 GCF_007692705.1 Mongoliibacter sp. | reverse complement strand
AATGGGTACACCTATTATAATGCAACCTCAAGTGGCCATTTTAGCTGTTGGCGCTATTCAAAAGAAACCTGCTGTAGTAGAAACCCCTACTGGTGATGTCATTGCCATCCGACATAAAATGTTCTTGTCACACTCTTATGACCATAGAGTAGTTGATGGTTCACTCGGAGGAATGTTTGTCAAAAGAGTCTCAGACTATCTGGAAGCATTCGATCTGGAAAGCGATATATAAATACGAAAAAAGGAGGTTTAGGCCTCCTTTTTATTTTTATCAAAAGCATCTTTAATACTCCGTGCTATGTCTTCTACACTTATAGGCTTGGTCAGATACCCATCCATTCCGGCATCTAATGCCGCCTGAATATCTTCCTTAAAAGCATTGGCTGATAAACCAATGATTGTAATTTCATCAGCTCCATCCAATTTCCTTATTGCGCGAGTGGCGTCAAGCCCATTCATTTTTGGCATTTGGATATCCATGAGAATCAGGTCAAAATCCACTTCCTTGACTTTATCAACGCCCTCTAATCCATTTTTAGCTACTTGTATTTTATAACCCAGCTGATCCATTGTCATCAGCATAAAAGTCAGGTTGATTTCATTGTCTTCCACCAGAAGGATATTGAGTGGAATTTCATCCGCCATGTTTAAATAAGAGAACCCTAGACTTCCTCCCTGAGGGATTTTCGGTCTATCATTAGCTTCATACTTGTTTTTTGATGTTCCGTATACACTAAATGAAAAAACAGATCCTACCCCCATTTCACTTTCAATTTCGAGTTCTCCGCCCATCAATTCAATAAGTTTTTTTGAGATTGCCAAACCGAGACCTGTTCCTGGATATTCCCTTGTATTGCTGCTGTCGACTTGTACAAATGGTTGGGTAAGTAAAGCAATCTTGTCTTTAGGTATTCCAAGCCCTGAATCCTTTACCCTAAATTCAAGCATGATATTGTCATCCAAGAATTGTTCTACACCAACATGCACATCAACACTCCCATTATTTGGTGTGAATTTAAGTGCATTCCCCACTATATTATAAACTACTTGAGCCAGTTTTTCCTTATCTAAATACACATATTCAGGAAGGTCATCGGCAAAATGATAGGAAAAATTCAGTTGCTTACCCTTAATCAATCCTTCAAAGAGCTTTAAAGTGGTTTTCATTTCATTTTTCAAATGAAAAACAGAAAGATTAAGCTCCATCATTCCTGACTCAATTTTGGAATAATCCAATATATCATTAATGATAGAATTGAGAGATTTGCCAGAATCCTTTATCACTTGAATATATTCTTTTTGTCTCCTATCAAGTTGAGAATTTTCTAGGAGCCCAATAATCCCGAGCAATCCATTCATCGGCGTTCGAATTTCATGACTCATATTGGCAAGAAATTCTGACTTTGCTTTATTGGCTTGTTCTGCTGATTCTTTTGCTTCCCGAAGCCCTTTTTCCCATAGTTTCTGTGCTGTTACATCTCTGGCCAAGGATATAATCCTTTGATCATCAAGTTTGAAAAGCCTTGCTTCAAAGATTCTTCTACCCAAAGGGAGATTTACTTCGAATTCCAAAGTTTGATTCTTTCCTGTATTGATAATTTTATCAAATATATCTTCCAATTGAGATTTAATCGGATCAGGCATGACATCGCGGAAATTCTTCCCTTGAGTTATTTCAGGTGGAAAAAGTAGAAGACTCCTATCCTGTACATAGTAATCTATAAAAACTCCTTCATTGTTATATATGAAAATAAGATCCGGAAGACTGTTCAATACTGCCCTCAGCCTATTTTCACTTATTATCAATTCTTGACGGGATTCGTACTTTTTCTGGATATCAGTACAAATCCCAACATTTCCCTGATAATGCCCAGAAGAATCATAGATGAATTTTTCAAATATCTTAACCCTGATCCATTCCCCTGATTTTTTCAGGAATGTTACTTCAGTTTCCAGCACCTCCTCTTTTTTTTCTATTGCCTCCTGAATAAGGCTTCCCAGACTTTCTCTTTCAATTGGTTTGATGAAATTTTTAAATTGAATTAAAAACTCTTCTTTACTATATCCCAAAACTGATTCTACCTCATCTCCGACAGAAGTCATTTTGCCACTTTCATCTTGAAAGTAAATAAACCCTTTGGACTCCTGTAAAAGTAAGGACTGTCTCCTGAACAATTCCTTGATTTCTTCAGAGTAGGATTCAAGCCTGCTGTTGGATATTTGAATTTTCTTGATAAACTGATATAAAACAACGATAACAGCAGCTAAAAGTACAGTAAGCCCCAGCAAAATATAGAAATAAGTATTGTAGATATCATAACCTATATTACTGATATCTTGAGTAAAGACTATCGCAAATCTACTGCTCAGGGGCAACAGGCTAATTGGATAATAATGGATGGTAGCTTTATATTTTTGAGTACTGTCATCTAAATCAATGACATTTCCTACAACGTAACCCTTTAAACCATCATTAATATTTTCATTGATTGTACTTTCAGTCTTATTCTCAAGTTTAAGAATTTGTTTTTCATTGCCATTTGAAAAAATATTGAATACTTCATCCTGCCAAATAATCTTTTCCCCAGAAGTTCCCAGATAATAATTTCCCAATTCCCCTCTAAAATACCTTCCCAGATTTAAACTTGTCTGAATTCCAACTCCTCTACTTGAATTATATAAATCTATAGTATTCCCCTTTAGCTGAGGAATATCTTCTTTATTCTCATAAACGGTTTTGATAAAATTATTCTGTCTGTCGAAATGAAAGGATACATAATGCTTTGGAAAGGTCACAATAACCGTATCAAGCAACTCCCTGTGATTATTAAATATCCGTCTAGCCCTCTTCTCAAAAGCCAATTGCTCATTTCCACTTCTCTCATACGTCCATGACTCAAGGTTATTGACAAAGAATACCATGTCATCATACATGGCTTCAAAATGTTTCTGAAGGTCTTTACCTGCAATTTCTACCTGTTTATTAAGCGCAAGCTGACGTGAACTAACCTGATTTTCTCTTAAGGCTGAAAAAAAGCTAAAACCCAAGACAATGATTAACAATACGAGTGAAATCGCAAATGCAACCATCCACCTAGATGTCTCTGCTTTTGGATTGAGTAATATCTTATCCGTTTTTTTCATTCAAAAATCAAGTCCAAAACGTACCAACCAATATTGTCTACTTTTCTCACATTGAGTCTAAAAGAATCTTCACCATCTTTCATCGTCAGTTTTTCTTCCTCAGAAAGAATAATTCTGGAAGCTATTTTCCTAACAGAAATACTTTTACTTCTGAAAAGATTAAAATCTTCTACCCGATAACTGTCTGAAGTAATGGTTTGTGTATAGGTGTGGTTTTTCAGGGGAGGTAATGATAAGGCTTCTATACCTTTGGATTTACCAGCTACCACTGTTCCTGTAGCGTCTATGATGACCAAGTTCCTACTGGTATTATTGAGGTAGATCTCGATCAAATCATTCGCAGTTATATCAAAACCTAAAACCATCATCAATTCATCCTCTACATATACAGGATAAATCAAAGAAACCACCCATCCCCGACCAGCAGGATCAATATAAATTTCTCTCACCCAGGTAGCTTTCCGATCGGGATTATGCACCTCGTCCGCTTCATAGTAAAAATTAAAAGTAGGAATATCAAGATCCGATTCAAGAGCATCTATAGCCTCAAATGGGGGGTAAAGCCTATTCATCTGTCTGTTGCTATTCAAGTAAACCTGGGCAACAACCTCATACTTTTCAAAAATGTTTTTAAAGATAGGATCAAGAGGATTGGTCAAATAAACCAAGTCCATCACTTCTTCCTTACTGGGAGCCAAAGTGGATATATAAAGCGTACTGAGATTGATATCCGCATCGGGCAGAGAGTTGGCTATCCCATTTTCAAATTGGTAAATTGACCTGTCTGAATTGATCAAAATACTATCCCGATGTCTAAAAAGGTATTGAATCGTATCTCCTAAGGCAATAATTTCTTTTTCAAGGTTATCCAAGTCATACTCCAAGAGTCTCACAAATGAGGTAAGCTCCAATGAATTATCTTCTATTTTCTCTTTATTCGTCTCTGAACAAGACAAAACAGTAAATAAAAAAAGTAATTGCAAAAACCTCTTGAAGTCCATTTATTTCTTTAGGAGTTTCCTAAAGCTAAAAATTTTCCAATTGTTTTCGCAAGCTTTCCCCCATTTCTTTAAACCTAAGCTTGACTCCTTTTAAAAACTCCCCTTCACAAAAATCATTTAAATCAGACTCTTCTAAAATTTCAGTTTCCGGTATTTTAAAGGTTTGTTCCATTGGACCCATTTCAAATTTTAAAAGGTATTTATTGTTCCAAGAAAAAACTGAAATCCTGATACCTTCCTGTGTAAACTCTCTGACTACTCTCATATTGATTTTCTTACTTCTGAACTGTAGGAGATTTCAGATTTGATGGAGGAAGCTACCGAACAATATTTATCCACCGATAGGGCTACTACTTTGCTAAACTCTTCCTCCTTTGCATCAGGTGATACAAGAACAAAATGAAGGTGGATTTTGGTGTAAAAAGATGGAATTCCTTCATTTCTATCCCCCTCTACCTCAATAAAAAAATCCTCAACAGTCTTTCTCTTTTTTTTCATCATCAAAACTGCATCTACTGCTGAACAACCTCCCAAAGCAGAAAGCAGCAAATCCATCGGTGATTGGGCTTTTTTTTCCGGGGCATCATACATATCCATTTGAACCAGATTCCCCTGCAAATTACTTGCTTCGTACTCGTAATCCGCTTTCATACGGACCGTTACATTTCTTTTGCTCATGCTATTGTTTTTTTTGGTGCCTCTCAATCAATAATTCCATTACTTCATCCAATTCAATATTTTTCGCCTCTAATAAGACCAGGAAGTGAAAAAGCAAATCGGCTGCTTCCCCTAAAAAGAGTTCTTTATTGTCATCTTTTGCCTCAATGACTATTTCCACAGCCTCCTCTCCTACTTTTTGAGCCACCTTGTTGATGCCTTTTTCAAAAAGTGAAGAGGTATAGGATTTGTCTGATGGACTGTTTTTCCTATCCTTAATTATAGATCTTAAATTGTCCAAAAAGTAGGTTTTGCTTTTGTTTTCCTCAAAAAAACAAGTGTCAGCTCCTGTATGGCATACTGGTCCAAAGGGTTTGGCTTTAATTAATAAGGTGTCATTATCGCAATCCACTTTGATAGACATCATTTCAAGGAAATTGCCGGAGGTTTCACCCTTTGTCCAAAGTCTTTGCTTCGTTCGACTGAAAAAAGTTACTTTTTTTGTTTCAAGGGTTTTATCTAAGGCCTCTTGATTCATATAACCCAACATCAGGACTTTATTGCTCACTGCGTCCTGTATAACAGCTGGAACTAGTCCATTTACTTTTTGAAAATCTATTTTTAATGACTCCATATTAAAATAACTGTAGAAAAGATTATCCTTAAATCCTTGTAGAAATCCCCTCTATTTGCAGGTATTTCTTCAAGTTTGGTATTGGAATTTCTTTAAAGTGAAATATTGATGCAGCCAAAGCTGCGTCAGCTTTCCCAAAGGTAAACACATCTTTGAAATGTGAAATATTACCGGCTCCTCCGGAAGCAATTACTGGAATTGATAGCATAGAGGAAATCTCAGCTGTAATTTCATTGGCAAAACCTGATTTGGTACCATCATGGTCCATGGAGGTTAAGAGAATTTCCCCACCTCCCCTTTCGTTAATTTCCTTGGCCCATTTCTGGGTATTCAGAAGCGTTGGTTTTCTCCCTCCATGTGTATGGACAAAATCTATCCCATCTACATTTCTGGTATCTATTGCCACTACTATGCACTGGCTCCCAAATTCAGCTGCCATTTCATCAATAATTTGAGGGTTTTTCACCGCAGCAGAATTGATTGAAATTTTATCTGCACCAGCATTCAAAAGAACTTTCACATCCTCTACAGTAGAAATTCCACCTCCAACTGTAAAAGGAATATTAATGGCTTTGGCTACTTTTGTAACCAATTCTGCCAGGGTTTTTCTTTTGTCAACTGTAGCTGTTATATCAAGAAACACCAATTCGTCTGCACCCTCGTCAGAATATATCTTCGCTAGTTCCACAGGATCTCCCGCATCCCTTAACTGCACAAAGTTTACTCCTTTGACAGTTCTGCCATCTTTGATATCTAAGCAAGGGATGATTCTTTTTGTAAGCATGATAATTTAATGATTCAGGAATTATAAAATTGGAAGAATTTATAATTGTTGGGTGTATTTTAAATTTTAAAAGGTTGCCGTGTTTTAATTGGGCTTATGCATGAATACCGGAGGCTATATTTATTCCATTTATTCTGTTTCTCGATTTTAGCTTCTCGTTTCTCACTTTTCCTCAAATGACTTTTAGGGGTTTTGAAAATCTCAAAGATATCTCGCAAATCAAAAGGCAGCCAACTCTTCAAGACTAATCCTACCTTCATAGTAAGCTTTTCCTACAATGGTTCCGTAAACACCGATATTTTGTAGTTCTTCCAAGTCCTTTACACTGGACACCCCTCCGCTAGCGATGAGTCTGATGCCAGGGATTTCTTGCATCATCTCCTTATATAAATCTATAGAAGGCCCCTGAAGCAATCCATCTTTGGCAACATCAGTACAAATCACATAACTCAATCCCTTAGCCAAGTATGATTTGATAAAATCAATAAGGTCTACAGCAGTGGTTTCCTGCCAGCCTGAAATGGCTATTTTTCTGTCTTTGGCATCAGCCCCTAGGATGATTTTTTCACCTCCATATTGTTGGACCCAGGAATCAAACAGTTCTGGGTTTTTAATAGCAACACTTCCTCCCGTAACCTGACTGGCACCTAATTCAAAAACCTTCTTGATAGCCTCATCAGACTGCACTCCGCCACCAAAATCCACTTTCAGTGAAGTATTTGTCGTAATTGCCTTCAAAGCGTCACCATTGACAGGCATCTTGGCTTTTGCCCCGTCCAAGTCTACCAAATGTAGGCGCTTGATTCCTGCATCTTCGAATCTCTTTGCCATTTCCAAGGGGCTATCATGGTATTCTTTCTTTTGGGAGTAATCTCCTTGAGTGAGACGGACACATTTGCCTCCGATCATGTCTATTGCGGGAATGATATACATTGTAAAGTTAGATTTAGGATTTCAGATCTAAGATTGGGGGAATTGAAAATTGGGATTTAGAAAGCTTGAAGCATGACTGATGCAGGTTTAGTCTTTATACATCGTACTTGGTACTTGATACATCGTACGTCATACAATTTATAACTCAAGGAAATTCCTCAATATCTTTTCTCCTACCAAACCGCTTTTTTCGGGATGGGCCTGCATGGCATAAAAATTAGCCTTATGCATCAGGGCGGAAAATGGCAGAATATAGTCTGTTGAAGCAATACTGAATTCACTGAGCTCACAATAATAGCTATGCACGTAATAGACAAAAGCAGTATCATCAAGACCTTCTAGCAAAGGTGATTTGAGGTTTTCCAGATTATTCCACCCTATATGAGGCACTTTGAAATCTGCTGAATTTTCAGGTTTGAATTTTTTCACCTCCACTGGAAAAACACCCAAGCATTCTGTATTACCTTCTTCGGAGTGAGCGCAAAGTAACTGCTGTCCCAAACAAACACCGAAAAAATCCTGCTTCAATTGAGGAATCAATTTATCCAGTTTTTTTTCCTTAAGGTACCGCATGGCTGAACTTGCCTCTCCCTGTCCTGGGAAAATTACTTTATCAGCTTTGCTGATAGCTTCCAAGTCATCTGTAAGGACAGCCTCAGCGCCCAGACGCTCTAAAGCATAAAGTACTGACTGAACATTGCCTGCATTGTATTTGATTATTGCTACTTGCATCAATAAATTTTAGGTTGGAGACTTAGTATTTTGGATTAAGTGAAAGCGAATCGGTTATCATCAATACTAAAATCCAAATTTATAAATCACAGTGTGCGCAAATTTAAACATAAATCTCTCCCTGCACTGTTAATTCGGGATTTCTTATGTTCTTTTTGGTCGGCTGGATTAATTGGCTAATCAAATTTAAAAAACGATTATTTCCCATCTACATATTTACTCCAATGATGAGCTTCTTTGAAACCCAATACTTCCCTGATTTTTCGATTAGAAAATAAAGCCTCGTGCCCTTCCAGTTCACGCGTAACAGGTACACCTGGGAAAAATCTCTCCACCAATTCCTTACTTGGAATAATGGCTCCGTTATGATCATTTCCTGCATTGAATATTTGATAGCCTAATCCGTCCTTTTTCAGACATAAGTCCACGATTTGACCCAAATCCCTGGCGTCAATGTAACAGAAGGCATTTCTACGTCTTACCTCAGGATTTTTGAAATAATGGGGAAACAGTTCTGCATACTCATGGGGTTCAATCACATTTCCAATACGAAGGGCATAAATATCGAAACCAGAGCGACGTTGAAAGCTGCGTGCCGTTTTTTCATTAACCACTTTTGACAGACCATAAGAATCCATTGGATCAACATCATAATCCTCTTCCAATGGTAGAGATTTAGGATCAGTTTGTCCATCAGAAAAGCAGATCCCATAGGTTGTTTCGGAAGAAGCAATGATGATTTTTTTGATCCCAAGCTTTACTGCTGCTTCTATCACATTGTAAGTTCCCACAGTATTGACCCTGAAAGTTTCATTATCTGGATTGATCAGAATTCTAGGTACAGCAGCAAAATGTACCACCGCATCAAATTTAGGTATCCCACTACCGGATTCCAGCTCGTCAAGCCCAGCATAGGAACTCATTGCGTTAAACATCTGACCAGAATCTGTGATATCAGCTATCAAGTTATCCACCCCGGGGTAGTCCAATGGCTTGAGGTCCACATTCATGACTCTATGTCCTTGGTCAAGTAAGTATTGGATTGCGTACTTTCCCGCTTTCCCAGCACCTCCTGTAAAGAATATTCTCATTTTTTATATATTTTCTGATCTTACATTCACTCGTCCCAAAATCTACAGGAGATTCGCAGATATGAGCCTTTTACTTCTCGATTCTTGGCACTGGATTCTTATTTCTCCATTCCTACTTGTACATTCGAGATGTTAAGCCCCGTAAGTAGTAATTCCTTATCTGCTTCTTACTTCTCCTCCCTCATTTTATAATCAAAAAGACCTTCGAGTTTTCAAAAACCTCAAAGGCCTATTCTTTCTCTTGGTGTGTCTCGTTTTTAGATATTCAACTCTTTTACTTCGCCTCTTCAGCCACCATCTCATCAAGGACTGATTCGATCTCGGGAAGAGACTCATAAAGTTGTTCGTAGCTTTCTATAATAAAGTACTTGTCTTGGAATTTATCTTTCCAATAAGGAGTATTCAGTATTTTTCTCACATCATATTCAAAATGCTTGGGTTCATCGGAAAGACTGAACTTGGTCTCCCCTGCTGAACTCAAAATACCTGCTCCATAGATTCTTAGCTCACCATTTTCACGGATCAACCCAAACTCTATTGTAAACCAATAGATTCTCGATAGTAACTCAATTGCCCATTTACTCTCTATGTGTTTAAGAGCAATTCCACTGAGTTTTTCTAGAAAATCCACATACGGCTGATTGGTCAATAATGGCATATGGGCAAAAGCATCATGGAACATATCCGGCTCTTCAAGGTAATCCAATTGCTCCATTTTGCGGAGCCAAGTGGAAGAACAAAATCTTTTATTGTTCATCAAACCAAAAAACAAGTCGTCATCAATCAGACCTGGAACCACCTGAATGGCCCAACCGGTACTTTTGGCAAGTTTGCTATTCACATCTGCAAAATCAGCAATTTTATCGGCTGAAAAACCGATTTCCTTGATTCCGTCCAAATAGGCTATAGAAGCCGCTTTGGGCAGGTTTACAATCTGCCTTTCATAAAGAATTTTCCAAACTTTAAAGTCCTCTTCTGTGTAAGCATCATAATCCTGCTCTAATTTTTGTAATCTCGGGTCAGAAAAGACCCAATCCTTGGGTTTATTCATCATTATATATTTGGGTTATAGCTGTGTTTTAAGTTTATATTTCTTCAGTTTCCAAGTAACTAGAGTCTTATATTCTACTTTATTTCCACCTTTATGTTACCTGATTTAAATAGAATATCAACCTATTTACCAAAACTACTAAAATAGGATGGTTTTTTCCATGATTTTCTTTGAGCGGAATTACAACAGGTCGAATGACTTTCTCATCTCAAAAGTTTTCCTGATCCAATCAGCCAACATCCCGCTTTGTGTAAAATCCAAGGTCTGTTGACCATCTGAATAAGCCTTTTCAGGAATTTCGTGGGTTTCATAAATAATTCCATCAGCTCCTGCCATTACACCGGCCAAAGCCATTTGAGTGACATATTCCCTCAATCCAATTCCATGGGAAGGATCTACGATAACAGGTAAGTGGGATTTAGCTTTCAAAATAGGAACAGCATTCAGATCCAGGGTATTTCTACTTGCACGTTCATACGTCCTGATCCCTCTTTCACAAAGGATTAGCTTTTCATTCCCTCCGGAAAACACATATTCAGCGGATTGAAGGAGTTCCTCTATGGTTCCTGAAATACCTCTTTTGATCATCACAGCCTTATCTACCTTACCCAATTCATCCAATAGATTAAAGTTTTGGGTATTCCTGGCTCCTACCTGATAAATGTCCACATATGGGTACATCTCCTCAATCTGGGATACCTGCATGACTTCTGTGACAATTTTAATTCCTGCTTCCTTGGCCAATTCATACCATAATTTCAGGCCTTCTAAACCTAAACCTCTAAAGGCATATGGACTTGATCTTGGTTTAAAAACTCCACCTCGCATCATTTTGATGTTATTTTCTTTGAGGTGATTGATGACTTTTCTGATCTGCTCTTCAGACTCTATGGAACAGGGACCTGCAATCACCGCCATATCTCCATCTTTGATAAAAATACCATCACCCAAGTCGATTGAGGTAGGAGCAACCTTCCATTTTTTGGATACCAATTTGTATTCATCGGATACAATATGAATGTCCTGAATCCCTTCTTTATGGCCTATCCTGCGAATATCAAAATCCTTCTTACCAATCCCTATCAGGTAATTTCCCAATTGGGTTTTGACCTCGGTGATTTTATAACCTATTTGTTTTACTTCAGTGACTAGCGTTTCTTTTTGTGCATCACTGATGTCATTTTTTAATTGGATGATCATGATTTATTGAATTACAGACTGAATGTATTGTTGAATATCAGTCCTTAGGTCTTTACTTTTTTTAACGATATTGATAAATGCACTGCCTATGATGGCACCATGTCCAAAAGCAGAAGCAGTATTGAAAGTCTCTGCATCAGAAATGCCGAAACCAATCAATCTAGGATTCTTCAAATCCATTTCCTGAACCCTTTTGAAGTAGACCTTTTGCTCTTCGGAAATACCGGTCTTGGCTCCTGTAATACTATGCGAAGAGACCATATATATAAATCCGTTACTATGCTGATCAATTTCCCTTATCCTGTTTTCACTGGTTTGTGGAGAAATCAGAAATGTATTACTCAAGCCATATTGTTCAAATAACTCTTTGAACTCCTCTAGGTACTGACCCATCGGCAAATCGGGAAGAATCAATCCGTCAATACCTAGCTCCTGACATTTTTTACAAAAATCCTCCATTCCAAATTGAATAATCGGATTAAGATAGCCCATCAATACCACTGGAAGATTCACTTTATTTCTGAAACCCTCAAGTTGAGCAAACAACTTTTTCAGGCTCATTCCATTTTCCAAGGCAATCATATTGCTATCCTGAATGGTAGGCCCATCAGCGATGGGATCTGAATAGGGAACTCCTATCTCGATAATGTCAGCACCAGCAGCTTCAATTGCCTCCATAATGGGCACTGTATCTTCCAGCTCCGGAAACCCTGCTGTGAAGTAGATCGATAAGACTCTTTCCTTTTTATTTTGAAATAATCGGTTTATTCGGTTCATTAGAATTTTAGATTGTAGATTTTAGATTTCAGATTAGAAAATTTTAAGATTGGTCCAGATGCCTATCGGGATGATTGATTAAGTTATTGGTTATTGGTTAATTCGTGTCTTAGTCTTACATCTCATTCTCACTGCTCACATTTGCTTTTACTTCTTTCATCAAATTTTCACACTTCATAATTCGAAGTTTGATATTCAACATTGGACATTTTTTAATTACGAATTTAGAATTCTGAACTTCGAATCTTGAATTGCTTACATTTTCATCCCTCATCTCCGCCCGGATTACCCAGTCGGACGGGCTTCATCCTTTAATATCCTCCCCACTTTATATACGTATCTAAGTCCTTGTCTCCACGTCCTGAAAGGTTGATGACGATGATATCATCTTTTTTGTATTCAATCATGTTAAGTGCGTGAAGGGCATGAGAAGTCTCTATAGCTGGAATAATACCTTCCAACCTACTGAGTTCAATTCCTGCTTTCATCGCATCTTCATCTTCTACTGCCACAAATTCCCCTCGACCAATATCAAACAAGTGAGCATGCACCGGTCCTATTCCAGGGTAATCCAAGCCTGCCGAGATAGAATGTGGCTCGACCACTTGACCATCTTCAGTCTGCATCAGTAAGGTTTTGCTGCCATGCAGAATACCCATGGTTCCCAATATGGTAGTCGCTGCCGACTTTCCTGAACTGATTCCCAGACCTGCTGCTTCAGCAGCAATCAGTCTTACTTCCGGCACATTATAATAGTGATAAAATGACCCTGCAGCATTGCTTCCTCCACCTACACAGGCGATAACCAAATCAGGGTTTTCCCTACCTTCTTTTTCTTGAAGTTGAATTTTGATTTCTTCAGAAATTACGGATTGGAATCTGGCTACCATTTCTGGGTATGGATGCGGTCCTACCACAGAACCAATTATATAATGCGTATCCACTGGGTCGTTGATCCATTGACGCATGGCTTCATTGGTAGCATCCTTTAAAGTTTTACTGCCTGAAGTGGCCGGAACCACCTTGGCACCCAAAATCTTCATGCGCTCAACATTTGGACGTTGACGCTGAATATCCAACTCACCCATGTAAATGGTACAATCCATACCCATCAAAGCGCAGACTGTAGCAGTAGCAACTCCGTGCTGACCTGCACCTGTCTCGGCAATGATGCGCTTTTTCCCCAGCTTTTTGGCAAGGATAATCTGGCCCACTGTATTGTTGACTTTATGAGCTCCGGTATGACAAAGGTCTTCCCGCTTGAGATAAATTTTAGCACCATATTTCTCTGATAACCTTGAAGCTAAGTAAAGTGGCGTAGGTCTACCTACAAAGTCCTTCAGAAGAGATTGGAATTCGGTTTTAAACTCCTCTGTTGAAATGATTTGCTCATAATTTTCTCTCAACTCCTCTATGTTGGGATGCAACATTTCAGGAATGTATGCACCTCCAAACTTCCCATAAAATCCTTTTTCATCAACTCTGATCATATTTTCATTCTTTTAAATGGCTGTTAATCATTTATTTTTATTCTTACCCAATCCTCTTTATCCTAGGATCTTTTGTCTTATCCTCTTTCAAAGTTATCCAAACCCCTTTCTCCCAAGACCAACCATCTGCTTTTATTCAAGCTACATCCCCTAACCTTTCATTATTCCTAATTCTACCAGGCTATGGATTCTATCTATCCCGAATCGCTTCACTCTCGGGACCTTCGCTAAAGCTCCGGTTTCTACCGTATTTCTAAAGTATTTCCACTTTTTCCCGAATCACTCCGTTCTCGGGATCAAGTCTTCAACTTGGTTTCTTTAATATTTCAATTTTATCCCGAATCGCTTCACTCTCGGGACCTTCGCTAAAGCTCCGGTTTCTATTGTATTTCTACTGTATTTCTACATTATTTCTACCGTATTTCTACTGTATTTTATCCTTAAACTCTTTAACCTTCTTTACATCCTTCAATCCAGGAGAAACCTCAAAGCCTGAATTGATATCCACTCCAGCCAATTGCGGCAATAGTTGACCAAACTTCAAAATATCCTGAGCATTTGAAGGACTAATTCCTCCACTTAACAGAAAAGGCTTATCAAAAGGATAGTCTATTAATAATTCCCAATTAAACCGTTTCCCTGAACCACCGTGGTCTTTGGTGAAGGTATCAAAAAGGAAGTAGTCTGCATACGGGAGGTAGGCCTCCAAATTTGTCCAATCAATCTTTTCAGATACGGAGAAGACTTTGAACACTTCCAATCCGATTTCTTCCTTTACGGTCTTTACCTCTTCAGCTGTTTCTTTTCCGTGCATCTGAATAGTGGATAGCCCAAATTCTTGAGCTGTTTTTCTTATCGATGAAATGTGTTCATCCACAAACACTCCGACCTTTTTAATTTCAATTCTGCTTATCAGGGGTGCTGGTTTCCCAAATACATATCTTGGTGAAGGAGGATAGAAAATCAAACCCATCCAATCAGGACGGACTTCATCTACTAAAGCCTGTATATTATCAGGTTCGCGCATCCCACAGACCTTCAGTTTCATATCCCCTGTTTTTCTGAAACAGTAGTCAACTCTTTTCTACAGGCATTCATAAAATTCAATGCTGCCTGATGCGGTCTGCTTGATTTCATGAAATTTTCCCCAATCAGAAAACCGTCAAAACCTGCTTTTTTCAAGGCTATTAAACTCTCAGGCTTTGAAAGTCCGCTTTCTGAAATCTTCACAAATTCAGAGGGTATGCTGTCCACCAATTGGTAAGATGTTTCCAGGGAAACCTCAAATGTTTTTAAGCTTCTATTATTAACACCAACAAGGTCTAGATGCTCATTCAAACCACCTTCCAACTCCTCTTTATCATGGACCTCCATCAGTACTTCAAGCCCAAGCCCTTGAGCAAATGCAGCAAGAGATTTGAGTTTCTCGGGTTTGAGGGCTGCTGCGATCAGTAATATACAATCAGCACCGATTGATTTTGCCTCTATGATCTGATATTCACTGATAATGAAATCTTTTCTGAGAATTGGGCAGAAATTATATTTTCGGGCATGAACCAAATCTTCATTTGTCCCGCCAAAAAACTCCTTATCTGTCAGGATTGACAAAGCAGAGGCTCCGGCCTGCATGTAGCCAATACTTACTGTCTCCACTGCCGCTGAAATATTGATATTCCCTTTGGAAGGCGATTTTCTTTTGAATTCCGCAATAATTCCGGTCTTGTCCTGTCTTTGCACGTACTTCTTCATAGAAACAGTCTTTGCTTCGAAATAGGTGCTCTTTTCCAATAGTTTGACAGGAACTAGGCTGCTTTTTTCAGCAACTTCCTTCTCCTTGTGGACAATGATTTTTTCTAAAATATTCATAGATTAATTATTACTGAATGATACACTTGTTTTTGGATTGACCAGGGTGTTAAATACCCTTAGCGCATTTCCACTTTTAAGAGATTCTTCTGCTTTGCTATATGCCTGTTCAAATGAAAGTCTATTATCCGCAGTCATAAGGGCGGCAGCCGCATTGGCAAGAACTACCGAATTTTGTTCTTTAGTACCTTTTCCTTTTAAAATACCATCAAATACAGCTGCTGAGGCTTCAATCGTATCACCTCCTTTGATGGATTCGGCTTTGATTTTTTCCAAACCCAATCCTTCGGGAGAATATAATTTCTCTCCTGAGTTGGAGATCATTTTGAAATCTCCTGTGAGAGAAATTTCATCGTATCCATCTAAGGCATGTAGGATGCTGAAATTGCCTTCGTGTTCTTGATAGAGATAAGCATACAATCTTGCCAGCTCTAAACTGAATACACCTACCAACTGTTTTTTTGGATAACTGGGATTGACCATAGGACCTAGCATATTGAAAAAGGTTTTCACCCCGAGTTCCTTTCTTATAGGTGCAACATTTTTCATAGCAGGATGAAATAAAGGAGCATGCAAAAAACAAATCCCTGCTTCATCAAGGCTTTTCTTAATTTTGTCTAAGTCACTTGTGAACTCATATCCAAAATAAGCCAGTAAATTAGAGGAGCCACATATGGATGACACTCCTGTATTACCATGTTTGGCCACATTCTGACCTGCACCTGCTACAATGAATGAAGAAAGGGTGGAAATATTAAAGGTGTCTTTTCCGTCTCCACCTGTACCACAAAGGTCCATAGCATCATATTCGGCAATCTCTACCGGAACACAGAGTTCCAGCATAGCTTCCCGAAAACCGCCCAACTCCTCTACTGTAATGCTTCTCATCAGATATACTGTCAGAAAAGAGGCTATTTGGCTTTGGTTATAGCTCCCCGTAGCAATATTTTTAAGCACTTCTTTAGCCTGTTCTTTATTGAGCTTCTTGTGCTCTATCAGGTGATTAAGTATTTCTTTCATATCATTTGTTAAATTGAAAAACTTAAAGATTGTACCGAAGCTACAGGCACTTTCTTATTTCTCAATAGGATTATAATTTCTTGGTTCTTATTTCTTGTTTTTAATCTCTCGTCTCTCGCTTTATTCTTCGTACATCTTACTTTGTACTTTGTACATCACTTTTCCAGCCAATTTCTCATTATTTCCACTCCATGTTCAGTCAGAACAGATTCTGGGTGAAACTGAAGGCCTCGCACCTTGTATTTTTTATGTCTTACTCCCATGATCTGACCATCTGGAGTTCTTGCGGTTATTTCAAGCTCTGGAGATAAGTCTTTCTCATTGATTACCCAGGAATGATACCTCCCGATTTTGAAGGTCTTAGGAAGTCCTTCGAAAAGCAGATCTTCTTCAACACTTACTTCAGAGGCCAACCCATGAACAACCTCCGAAAGGTTGGTGAGGGTTCCACCAAAAGCCTCTCCTATAGCCTGATGTCCAAGGCAGACTCCCAGAATATCTTTAGACTCGGCATATAGTCTTAATAATTCCGGCATTATCCCTGCCTCACTTGGAATTCCAGGACCGGGAGAAAGCAGTATTTTATCATACAGCGCCACTTTGTCGATACTTATTTTATCATTTCTAAAAATATCCATTTGGGCACTATAACCAAGTTGCCTAATGATATAGACAAGGTTATAGGTGAAAGAATCGTAGTTATCAAGGACGAGAATTCGCATTTTCTTTTTATAAAATTGGAAGAATGGAAGATTATTGATTAGTTTTTTTTTGCTTTCAATTCTATATGCTCTCCGCAGCTTTCAACGCCACCCTTAGGGCCTCGAGCTTATTGGCCACTTCCTGTAATTCTGACTGGATGGAAGATTTGGCAACTACTCCAGCCCCAGCCTGAAACCTGAGTTCATTGTTTTCAGATACAAAAGACCGTATCAATATGGCATGGTTGAAATCTCCATTGAAACCTAGGTAACCGATGGCACCTCCATAGAATTGTCTCGACGTGTTTTCCAATTGATCAATCAATTGCATGGCTTTGTACTTCGGTGCTCCTGAAAGGGTCCCTGCGGGAAATGTATCAGCTACCAATTGTAATGGATTGGAGTCTTTGGGGAGAATTCCGGTCACTTTTGAGACAAGGTGAATAACATGGGAGTAGTATTGGATTTCTTTGAAAACTTCTACTTCAACTTTCTGAGAAGACCTACTCAAGTCATTCCTAGCCAAATCCACCAACATGACATGTTCTGAGTTTTCCTTAGGATCATCATAGAGTTTTCTTGCCAAGCTGGCATCAGCTTGGTCATTTCCAGTTCTCTTAAATGTTCCCGCTATGGGATAAATAGTCGCCTTGTTGTTCTTGACTACTATTTGCGCCTCTGGTGAACTGCCAAAAACTTTATAAGAGCCATAATCAAAATAGAAAAGGTAAGGTGAGGGATTTACAGAGCGCAGCGCCCTGTAAACATTGAATTCATCGCCTTTAAACTTCGTGGTAAATCTTCTGGATATCACAATCTGAAATACATCACCTTTGAAGCAATGCTCCTGACCTATTTTCAGAATGTCCAAAAACTCCTCATCAGTATAATTTGAATATTCATCTCCATCCAACCTGAAATTATAAGCGGGGAGGTTTTTATTATTAAGCAGCATTTCGAGCTGCTCAATGACAGAGGTCTTTTCATGCCCTTCAACATGATGCTCAAAGAGGTACAGTTCATTTTTGAAATGGTCGACCACAATTACATTTTGGTAAATCGAGTAATGCAGTATAGGAACTGAACTTGTTTCTGTTTTACTCAGCTTGATATCCTCAAAAAAGCCTACCGTATCATATTGCATATACCCAAATAGACCATTACTGATAAATTTGAAAGGTGTTTTTTCCTCTTCAAATTTTGCTGAAAAAGTTCTCAAGGCAGTAATCAGCATATTTTCCTGATTAACATCATAGTGCAAGAATTCACCTCCGGGAAGCTGCTCTTTAACTTGGCCGGCATTAAAACTGAAAGAAGCCAGTGGATTGAAACAGATATAGGAAAAGCTATTTTCCTGTCCGTGGTAGTCTGAGCTTTCTAAAAGGATGGGATTGGAAAATCTGTCCCTGATCTGCAGATAAATGCTCACTGGTGTAATGGTATCTGCCAGTAGCTTTTTAAATGTGGATTTGATTTTAAAATTTTTCATGTAGAGGGATTAAAACGAAAAGAGGCTTGCCGGAAAAACCAGCAAGCCTCTTGAATATCTCATTAACAAATATTAGGCAATAGCTATTGGTTCTTCCGTTTTAGAAGTTGAATGCCACCACCAATATGCTGCTTGAATTGTTTTCATAATTTTAAGAATTCAAATATAGAGATGAAGATTTTGCAACAAAAGGTATTTTAAAAAAAAATTAATAAATCTTCAATTTGATCCCATTTATCAATTAATCTAGAGATGAAAATCACAAGATCCCCTCCTTTTCTAGGCAGGAATAACCGGCTTTGCCCTCGATTTAAACTTTAATCTTAATTCTTCTTTACTTTAAATACCAACTTAAAAAAATCAAACATACACTTGTAATGGTATTGGCTCCCAAAATTCAAATGATATCAATTACCTCCCAAAAACTAAAAGGCCTCTAACTTCAACATGATATTGCAATCATTTACATTTTTGCGAATAAGTAACTATTTTTAAAAAAAAGACTGATATGGCTAACATAGCAACTTACTTCAAACAAACCTTCGAAGACTACCAAGTACTGGTCAAAGTAAACTCCGATGGACTTACTGGAACAGAACTTATTATTCATCCGGATGGGAAAGTTGAAAAAACTGAAATGGAGTTTGATGAAGAGATATTTGATGATTTGGAGGAGGATGGGTTCAAATCTTGTAGTCCTTTAGAATTCAATTTATATCTTACAAAGACAAAATCTTGATTTACTTTTTTAATTCAAATTCTAGCATGTAGTTTACAGACAAAAACGGAAAGATAATCATGCAAATTTGACAGGTTAAATTTGCATGATTTTTCAAATTATCTTATGATTGGTAAGTTTTAAGAATCTGGAAACCTGTATGATCTACAGCTTCTTCAGTTTAAATCCTTTATTTTTAAAAAATTTGGTGTAATAAACACACCACTTGGTGAAAATATCTTAATTTTTAAAAAGTTTTTGATAGTTTAGGGTTTGAAGTGCTTTTCAAAAAATTTATTTCCCAACCCATTTCCATATCATGATTATTGGAATTTTAAAAGAGCCTCAGGGAGAGTCAAGGGTATCCATGCTCCCAGAAGCGGTCAAAACTTTATTGTCCTGGAATACCGAAGTTTGGGTAGAAACATCAGCCGGTGATTCTGCATATGCAGCGGACAATACTTACGAAACGGTAGGCGCCCATATAAAAAGCCGTCAAGATTTGCTTTCCCAATCGGATATACTCATCGGAATTCAGGCATTACTTCCAGAAGAAGTTGCCGTTACAAAACCAGATGCTGTAATTATGGGACAGCTCAATGCCTTGTACAATCCTGAACTTACCCAATTGCTCATCAACCAACAAAAAACTGTCTTCAGCATGGAGTTGGTACCGAGAACTACCCGAGCGCAATCCATGGATGTGCTTTCATCAATGGCAACTGTTACGGGCTACAAATCAGTACTGATGGCAGCGGATCTTTTGCCCAGGTTTTTCCCAATGTTTATGACAGCTGCCGGGAGTATCACCCCCTCAAGGGTTTTGATATTAGGAGCAGGGGTAGCAGGCCTACAAGCCATAGCTACAGCAAGGAGACTAGGTGCTTCTGTTTTTGCTTTTGATGTCAGGCAGGCTGCCAAAGAAGAGGTTTTGTCTCTTGGGGCCAAATTTGTGGACGTAGAAGGCGCCACTGAGGACAAGGGAGCTGGTGGATATGCGGTAGAACAATCAGCTGAATACCTGCAAAAGCAAAAAGACACCATACACGAACATGCCCTGAAAGCTGATGTCATAATCACCACTGCCCAGATCCCAGGAAGAAAAGCTCCCCTACTCGTAGAAGAGCGAACCGTAAAGGCAATGAAAGCGGGTTCCGTGGTAATTGATCTGGCAGCATCTTCCGGTGGAAACTGTGCCCTTTCACAACCCGAGCAAACTGTGGAGGTCAATGGGGTCAGGATCGTAGGTGTTGGGAATATTGCCGCAGCGATGCCGCAGGATGCCAGTAAAATGTACGGGAAAAACTACCTCAATTTTCTAAAACTTATCATCAAAGAAGGAGCATTGGATCTCAATTTTGAAGACGACATCGTCACAGGAACCTGTGTATGTCATGCAGGGAAGCCCGTGAGTCCAAGAATTATTCAAATGCAAAACACATAATAATGGAACAATTACTCAATTATATAGGAGCCAATATGGAAATGGTTTATTTTCTCATTTTGGCCATACTCCTTGGAGTTGAAGTTATTTCAAATGTACCTGCCATCCTCCATACCCCACTCATGTCCGGCGCAAATGCCATTCACGGGGTAGTCGTCGTAGGTGCTATCATTGTAATGCTACAGGCTTCACCAGATAACTACCTCGCTTTGGGAGTTGGATTTTTAGCTGTAATAGTGGGCACATTAAATGTTATTGGCGGATTTGTAGTCACTGACAGAATGCTGGAGATGTTTAAGAAAAAACCGAAAAAATCATGATCACCCTGAACATATTGGAAATAAGCTATTTAGTAGCATCACTTACCTTCATACTTGGCTTGAAAATGCTCAGCCACCCTGAATCTGCCCGAAAGGGCAATCTATTGGCTGCAGCAGGAATGGGGATAGCCGTCTTGGCTACACTACTGCTATATCAGGATTTTGATGCAGGAAAAGGGCTTAATTATGGGTTGATATTCCTTGGTCTGGGCATCGGTACATTCATTGGCACTGTCATGGC
>NZ_REBN01000061.1 GCF_007692705.1 Mongoliibacter sp. | reverse complement strand
GATCAATAGCTCGTCAGGATAAATACTTGCCAAGGTAGAAAGTTCGGATGCCAAATAAATTTTACCCTTTTCGTCGCTGATGTAAAATATAGGCTTTTCACCAAATCTATCTCTGGCGACATAAATGGAATTTTCCTTTTCATCATAAATTAGAAAAGCAAACATTCCAATGAATTTACTACAGACATCTTTCCCAAAAGCTTTATAAGCCAGTAAGATGACTTCAGTATCCGAGTCGGTGTGAAACTCAAAACCTCTTTGAATAAGTTCCTTCCTGATCTCCCTGTAATTATAAATCTCTCCGTTAAATATTATTTTCAGTCCTAAATCCGGTCTGTAGAATGGCTGGTTTGCATTTTCTGAAAGGTCGATAATGGAAAGTCTATTATGCCCTAACACCACATGATTATTACTGAATAAGCCCGTTGCATCCGGTCCTCTGTGATGTTGAAGTAGGATGCCTTTATCCATTCTTTGTATATCGCCAGAAGTGATGTTACCAAAACAGGAGAAAATTGCTGCTATCCCACACATATATTTTAGGCCTCTATGGCTGATTTAAATTTCAATTCCCAATTTTCGTAATTGTGGAAATCTTTTAATTTTTCTGGTTTTGCTGCTTCAAAATCCTTTTTTCTAAGAAGCTCGAAAGCTTCAATCCATGCCTGAACTTTATTAGGTTCTTTCACTCTGATTACCCTATCATAGTCCTGTATAACCTCTTCTATGCCTCCATTAATTGAAGTAATAACCTTAAGACCGCATTTGATTGCTTCTACTAAAGACAGACCAAAACCTTCTTTCCATAGAGAGGTGAAAAAGTAATAGTCTGAAATCTGTAAATATTTTGGTAATTGATCATGTCCGATTTTTCCGATCTGATAAACAGCTGGATTATCAATAGGAAGCTTTCCAGCATTTCCTATTACCAGAAATTTAAGATGAGGAAACTTAGGGGCCAAGCCTTCCACCAGCTTCAAAAAGATATGAAGTCCTTTGGCCGGCCGTGAATTGGCCATCCAAACTACCAGTTCATCTGTATCAGCAAATCCCATTCCCCTTTTCAATTGCTGCTTTTGATTGCTCTCTAAAGGATAAAAGAGATCAGATCTTACCCCATTACCTACTACAAACACTTCCGGAGAAAATACTTTGTTGACGGCCAATGATTCGAGGTATCCCAAATTGGTCAAGAAGAAAATCTTATCAATTTTGTGTCCAAAGCTTTCGGGAACCAATAATTGATGCCCATGATAAGAAAATATCAGCTCTACAAAGCAGGACAACTTATCTTTAAGCCCAGCAATTGCCTCACAAAGAATCAAGTCATCCATGACTACTATTTTTATGCTTTCAGCACTTTTGGATATGTCACGAATTGCCGTAAGAAAGTCCCTCGCTACCCAATGTTCCAACTGGAATCGGTAAAAAAGAGGATTATAGGTAATCCATTTCCTTTTTTGACAGTATAGATTACTTTCCAGGTTCGAATTTGAAGGGGAAAGGATGAAATCAAAGAATTCAGGGTCGTTTTCAATAAGAACAGAAATCCTGTTATTCCAGCTACCTAGTCTGGCAGATGGAACCTCTACATTGGAAACTAGAATTTTCAATTCTTTTTTCAAAATTCCTGTAACTCTACCATTCTTTTGAATTTTTTACTTTTACCAATAAGCTCATCAAAGGTGCCATTTTCCTTAATATGACCTTTTTCCATCAGGTATATGGTATCAGCCTTTCTGATTGTACTCAGCCTATGCGCTATAATAATGATGGTGAATTTACCCATGAGATTATCGATATTGGTCTGAATAGCCTTTTCAGTTTCTGAGTCCAAAGCTGAAGTGGCCTCATCAAAAATTAAAACATCTACATTTTTATACAGTTCCCTAGCGATGGAAACTCTTTGTTTTTGCCCTCCACTGATAAGAACTCCGTTATCACCAAGGTAAGTATCTTCTCTATCAGGAAGTCCTGACAAAAACTCCTGAAGGTTTGCCAATTGAATCGCCTCTTCAAAACGTTTTATATTTTCGGCGGACTTTTCCGCCCATAAAGTGACATTGTTAAATATAGTATCATTGAATATGACAGGCTCTTGGGTGATATACCCAAACCTCTTCCTGTAAGTTGAAATATTCACTTCTTTTCTTGGAGAACCATTCACTTCAATGATGCCTTGGGTAGGATTAATGAGACCTATAATAAGGTTTACTAAGGTGGTTTTCCCACTACCACTTTCCCCAACGAAGGCATAGGTGCTTAGTGGTTTTAAGTCAATATCAATATTTTCAAGCACCCTGAAACCATTAGGGTAAGAAAAGGAAATGGACTTAAGTTGAAGACTTTGAATTTGATCAACGGTAGGTTTATCTATAATATATTCTCTTCCATGGTCAAAATCTTTAATCAGGTCTACAGAAGCCAGTAAGCCTCCAATATTGGATATAAATCCTTGCCAGCTTCCTTGCAGAGTAACTATATAATTCAATGCTCTGTAAAGGAATATTAAACTTAGAAGGATAGAAGACATGGTTCCTCCCATTACGTTCACCTGAATAAGTATGATCAAAACTACAACTGCTAGAATTATAGGTTCTCTTGCACTCGACATAATTGCCGAATAAATCCCGATCTTTCTTTGGTTGTGTTCAATCTTATCAATGACATCTTTTAATTTAAGCTTGTATGAGGAAAAATAATCAGTTGCTTTGAGGTACTTAAAATTATACACAGCTTGTACCAAAAATGACTGAAACGTATTCCCCAATTTTGAAAGACCAATAGAGGCCTTTTCTGTATTGGTGAAAAGATATTTAAAGATCAGGTTGGACAAATAGCCTCCAATACTAACCAAAATTGCAAACTGGAAATTGGAAAGCATGGCTAATCCAATATATACCAAAAGTAAAATAGCATGTTGTAAGGAGTTGAAATAGGCTAAAAACCCATAGGTCAACTTGATTCCTTCTGATGCCAGCGTATTTTGAATTTTACCGGAATCAAAATTCAAAAATTCCTTATAACCCAAATCGCTAAGACCATCCACCAACTGATATCTCAGTTTTTTAACAAATTGATTCTGGAGCTTGATCTTAAAATAGCCATCAAAAAACCTCATGATGGCTTTCAATACAAAAAGTATCACCATAAATGTAATGACTACATTTAGGTTGAGATCGAACCCCAAATTTTCTATCCAAGTCAATAAAAAACGGAGCTCACCCATGGAATCCGCTTCCGCACCGGATACGTCGGACCCGTCAGCCGCGATCTGAAAGACCGGGATAAACAAAGCCAAACCAAAACCATCAAGCAAGCCTACCAGTAAACTGGATACAAGCAGGATAATAATTCTGTATCCTAAAAAAGAATAAAAGAAAATGAAATGGCGGAAATACTTTTCGAAAATTTTCTTTATCATTTCTCTGATTTAAACGCTGAAAATTCTCTTTTACTTTTTATCATCTTCATAATAACCGTAGCCATAGCCATATGTATAACCATAGCCATAAGTAACTTTACTTGAATCTACGCCATTGAATACCGCATATATATTTTTAAGATTTTTACTTGACTTCAAACCATTCAAAGCCTCTACAAATGAGCGTTGACTATAGTTTTGCCTGAAAAGGAACAAGGTGAAATCCACATGAGCAAGTAAATCCAAGGTCTCACTTACAAGTCCAACTGGAGGTGTATCCAATATGACCACATCATATTGTTCTTTGAGGTCTTTCATCAGTGTTTCAAACCTATGGGTGAAAAGTAGCTCAGCCGGATTAGGAGGAGTAGGACCGGAAACCAAAATGTCCAAGTTATCATACTCCGTATTTGTAATGACATTTCTCCAATCTTTTTCCTGACCACTTAGATAAGTCGAAAGCCCCTGACTATTCGAAACATCAAAGTCCCCAAAGATTTTAGGCTTTCTCATATCACAACCAACCAAGATTGTCTTTTTCCCTGTCAAGGAATACACCGAAGCCAAATTAATAGCACAAAATGTTTTACCTTCTCCTGATATCGTTGAAGTCACCATCAATGAAATTTTATCTTCATTTGGCTGCAAAAATCTCAAATTTGCCCTTAAGGATCTAAATCCTTCGGCAATTCCGGATTTCCCGTGCTTCAAAACCACCAGGCTATCAGCTGTTTTATTCAAAAGAATAGTGGCAACTACCGAGGTTTTTAGAAAATTTTCAAGGTATTTCACATCTTCAATTTTCGTTCTGAAAAACTCCCTTGAAAATATCACTAAAACAGGAACCAAGAATCCGAGGAATATAGAGGCAATATAATTCCTCATCGGCCTTGGTGAAAGCTGATACCCCCCTTCAGCAGGTTCAATAATCTTATTATTTGCTGTATTAGAAGCTTTGGTAATAGCTGCTTCCGACCTCTTTTCCATCAAAAAAGTGTAAAGGTTTTCATTAAGTGTGAATTGCCTTTCTATTCTTATAAGATTCTGTTCGGTTTGAGGTAAATTCCTAAAAGAACCTTCTATTTCAGTAATTCTTCTTTCTAGCTCTGTAATGAGACGCTGTGCATTTGAATCAACGTTTGTAAGTACTTCCCTGATTGAACTATTCAGGTTATCAATTTTCCTGTTTACTTCCCTCACTGCTGGCGAAATTTCCTTTTGTGTGGCAAGCAACCTAGATTTCTCTACCTGAAGGGAAAGTAAGTTTTCAATTTGTGCATTCAGAATAGGATCTTCAATCCCAATCCCTGAGGGCACTACAAGATCTCGGTAATTTTCTCTTACGAGATAATCTTTTAGGCTTTGATAATAAGTTCTTTTGAATCTTTCTTCACTCAACTGTGATTCCAGCTCCGAAAGCTGACTGAAAACTGCAGAACCCTCTGCACTTAAATCAAAGAATCTGTTTTGTGACCTAAAACTTTCAAGTTGTCTTTCAAAAAATCTCAAGGAATCTGCTATCCCTGAAACCTGCCCGTCAATAAATGCAATCGTATTGGCGTAGACTTCATTTTTCTCCTGTAATTCATTCGCTAAATAAGTTTGCATCAAAGTATTCAAATAAACCTCTCCAACAGCTACGTTAGTGGTATTGATACTTAGATTCATAATTGAGGCACCTCTTTCTACTGCAGAG
>NZ_REBN01000120.1 GCF_007692705.1 Mongoliibacter sp. | reverse complement strand
GGTACTTGCCGATCTGAGAGACATTCCCGGTCCAAAAATCCTCCACTGTGTCACCGTAAAGGGAAAAGGCTATGCTCCAGCAGAAAATGGTAATAAAACTACTTGGCATGCACCTGGTCTTTTTGATAAGGTAACAGGAGAAATTTATAAAAAAGCCCCTACCAAACCACAGGCTCCCAAATATCAGGATGTCTTCGGGCATACACTTGTGGAGTTAGCCAAGGAAAATGATAAAATCATGGGCATAACTCCTGCCATGCCTTCAGGTTCTTCACTCAATATTATGATGAAGGAAATGCCTGATAGGGCATTTGACGTGGGTATTGCAGAACAACATGCGGTAACTTTTTCTGCAGGCTTGGCCACTCAAGGAATGATTCCTTTCTGTAACATCTACAGCACTTTTATGCAAAGGGCATATGATCAGGTAGTACATGATGTGGCGCTTCAGAATTTACAAGTAGTATTCTGCTTAGACAGAGCAGGATTTGCAGGAGCTGATGGTCCTACCCACCATGGCGCATATGATATTGCGTATTTTAGGTGTATTCCGAATATGGTGGTATCTGCCCCAATGAATGAGGAGGAGTTGAGGAACTTGATGTTTACGGCAACCAAATTTGAAGGCCCATTCTCTATTAGGTACCCACGTGGTCAAGGTGTCATGCCAGAATGGAAAACCACAATGCGTGAGATTCCTATTGGTCAGGGCAGGATTGTCAAGGAAGGTGAAGAAGTTGCCATTTTATCCATAGGACATATAGGAAATTATGCCGTAGAAGCTACAGAGATGCTTGCCAAAGAAGGCTTGAATCCGGCACATTATGACATGCGTTTTGTGAAACCTTTGGATGAAGAGTTACTTCATGAGATTTTTGGAAAATTTAAAAAAGTCATCACTATAGAAGATGGCTGTTTGATGGGTGGCTTTGGTTCGGCAGTGATTGAATGGATGTCCGACAATGGCTACACTGCTCAAGTCAAAAGGCTTGGAATTCCCGACGCTGTCATAGAGCATGGAGAACAGATAGAACTGCATCGTGAATGTGGTTTTGATCCGGAAGGAATTGCCGATGCTGTGAGAGCCATGGCTGAGGTTCAAGTAAAGGGTTGATATTTGTAGATATTGGATATTAATTGATATTAATCTTCTAAGTAGAAGTTTTATCTTGATATGAAAAACTCACCAATCCATAAATCCCCATTGGCAAAAAAAGTTTGGTTTGATGACAATAAAATGTTTATACTTTTGGAGGATGGTAGAGAATTGGGCATTCCCTTGGAATGGTTCCCAAGGTTGAGAAAGTCCACAAAAGAGGAATTATCAAAATGGAGATTAATAGGCGATGGAGAAGGAATACATTGGGATTCTTTGGATGAGGATATTTTGGTAGGGGCTTTGCTTTAATTCAGTAAGATTTTATCAGCAATAAGATTCCAATATATTTCTTAGTTTCAATGCATGATAGCTTTTTCAAAAAACGGTAAGGGGCTTCCGGTCATACTCATCCACGGATTTTGTGAAACAAAGGAAATGTGGAAAACTTTTTCTGACCACTTATCCACATCTTACACTGTGTATTGCCCTGATTTACCCGGGTTTGGGGAGAGCACACTTCAAGAAGAAAAACTCAATATTGAAACGGTAGCTGTATTCTTAGCAGAATGGATGGATGAGAATGGGATTAAAAGCCCTTCCATCATTGGCCACTCGCTTGGCGGCTATGTTACTTTGGCCTTGGCTGAACTTTTAGGAAGTGATATAAAATCAATCGGATTATTCCACTCCACCGCATTTCCAGACACTGATGAGAAGAAAAAAACCAGGAATAAGACAATCACATTTTTAAAAAAACATGGTGTGGATAAGTTTATGGATTCATTTGTGCCAGCCTTGTTTTCAGCGTCTCATAGAGAATCCCATTCACAAACGATACATACTCTTATTTCTGCCGGAAAAAAAACCTCAACACAAGCAGCTATTGCTTATACTGCTGCCATGAGGGACCGAAAAGATCGTTTTCAATTGTGGAAAAGTATTTCCAAGCCTAAATTGATGATCGCAGGTGAATTGGATTCTGCTGTAACATTGGAAAGCAGCAGACTACATAGGGATTTTTCGGATAACTATTATGAACTCAAAGGGGTAGGTCACATGGGCATGTTTGAAGCGGAAAAGGATAGTCTGGAAATGCTGAAAAAGTTTTTGGATCAGGTGTTTGAATAATTTTTTTGGCCACTAAGACACGAAGGCGCTAAGGTTTAAATATCTATTTTGGATCTATTCTAATAAAGACAGATCTCCTCTGATTAGCAAAGATAACCTCGTTGCGATCTTTGCGATAATCGTTGCGTTCGCTGCGTGAAATGTAAATGGTTAAAAGTCAGGGAATGACATTTATCAAACAGGTCTAATGTCCTAGACGAAAACGGTCTGATTTAACCAATATAAACCTAACCTATTCCTTTTTCAGTACTTTTTCTTCATTGCTAAACAGATACCCAAAAGACTGCAAATCAGGGATATTCCTACAGAAAACAGAGATAATGGCAAATACGGGTATGGATATCACCATACCAATTATTCCCCAGATGGCATTACCTATCAATACAGATAAAATGACGAAAAACGGATTGATATTGAGCCTTTTACTAAAAATAATTGGCTGAAAAACATAGGTATCTAAAAACTGGACAATCAAAAAGGTGATTGAGATCATGATAAACATATTTGTTCCTCCTCCTGAACCTATACCTAAAATAAGTGCAATCACATAAGCTCCCATATTCCCAATAAATGGAATCAAAGACAAAACAGCTCCAATCAAACTGGCTAAAATGAAATTTTCAACTCCTGAAATCCATAATCCCAAGCCGTATAATCCCACCAATATCACCATTAAAACCAGACGTCCACCCAAATAGTACTGCACAAGTTTGGTGGATTTTACTATTGTATCCTTGTATCTTTCCCTCTCATCTTTGGAGAATAGTAACATGGAAAATTTAAAAAATTTCTTCCGATACAATAAAATAAGAAACAGGTAAACAAACATTAAAATAAAATCAGCCAAGAAGCTAAATGTAGCCCCCAATACTTCTATAGCCCCTTTTTGATTTTCTTTTACTTCCTTGCCGTCTGGCTTTTCCTCGGGTTCGCCTTCTCCATCCTCTCCTTTATCTTTCCCTTCCTCTTCAAACCCAAAATCTTCTTTATACGACTCCAGTTTACCCTTTTCCAATGGTGTATGCTTGAGAACAAATGATTCTATGGATACCAAGGTAGGATAGAATTGCTTTTGAAGGTCCTCGGAATCTTCCAAGAAATTCCTCACCTGAAAAGACACCAATGCCGTCACCCCAATAATAATTACCATATTGAGCAAAAGCACGGTGGTGGTCGACCAAAATCGGGTAAAACTCCAAGATTCTAACTTTCGGGCAACAGGGACAGACAACATTGCCAAAATCAAAGCCACTATTACAGGAGCTAAAACGTCCTTTGAAGCAATAAGCCCTTTTGCTAAAAAATAGAACCCAATTATTATCAAGAAGAAAGCACTTATCTTTTTGGGATCTCTGAAAATTTTCTTTAAAGTCATAGCATTTTAAAATAAGCCTAATGTAGATCAATAATTATGCTATCAGGCTTTAAGTCAGTTATAAGACTGTGCAGGGGAAAGTATTCCCCAACTTTAAAGACATAGAAAAATGTATTTCCCCAAATTCAGGGTTTCTTTAAAAGTCTTTTCTCTACCAATTCCCTGTAGGAGTTGGCCAATGGTATGGTTTCTCCTTTTATGGTGACCTGATGTTTTTCAAGTTTTTCCACACTCTTCAGATTTACCACGTAAGATTTATGGATCCGCATAAAAATCTCTGAAGGAAGCATAGATAAAATCTCAGGGATGCTCATGCGCGTGCTGATAGTGCCTTCCTTAGTGTGGATAAACAAGAGGTTGCCTTCGGATTTGACATACTTCAATTCACTTAAATTTACCCGTATCCAATCATAACTGTCTTTGAAAAAGACGCTGGTTTCCTCACCTTTTTTCCTTAATATTTCCTGAAAGGCCCTGTTGATGGCTGTCAGAAACCGGTCAAAGCCAAAAGGCTTTAAAAGGTAATCCATAGCCTGAAGTTCATAGCCTTGTAGGGCAAACTCCGAGTGAGCTGTGGTAAAAATAAAAGACTTTCCAAGTGGCTGAATGATTTTTGCTAACTCAGTCCCTTTCATTCCGGGCATGTTGATATCCAAAAAAATAAGATCCGGCTGTTTCTCAAAAATATAAGCCAAACCCTCTCTGGGATCGGTGAACGTTTTTTCCAAATGGATAAAAGGTACCTTTTCTATGTACTTTTGAATAATGCCCAATGCCGGCAATTCATCATCTATAGCTACTGCAGTTATCAACATTTCTCAACCAATTAAATCTATTTTCAAAAATACTTTAAAAACATCACCCATATCAATGATTTCTAAATCGTGTTTTTGGGGATATAATGACTTCAGTCTTTGCCTTACCAAATGTATCCCATTTCCAGTGCCTTTATTTTCCTGTACATGTTGCCCGATATAGGAGTTATCCACGTTCAGTACAAGCTTTCCCTCTTCTACTTTTAGGTCAACGAGTAATACCGGTTTTTCTGATGGTCTATTGAGTGCTGTGAATTTGAAAGCATTTTCCAAAAATGGCTGAATCAACATAGGGCTGATTTTTACTTCTATCCCATCCCAATTGATTCGAATCTGGACATTCGCGGTTCCTAAATGATGAAACCTGCTTTTTTGTAATTCAATATATTTTTCCAAAAAGCCTATTTCATCTGACATTTGTATATAGTCTATCTTAGACTTCTCAAGAGCAAAGCGCATCAGCTCTGATAATTGTAATATCTGATTTGCAGCTTTCTCACTGCCCTCTGAAATCGCCGTACTGTAACTGGTATTCAGGGCATTGAAAAGAAAGTGGGGATTTAGTTGGGATTGTAATAAACTTAACTCTGCCCGTTCCTTTTGCTGGATAAGCTTTGCTTGATTTTTTTTCGTCTCTATCATGTCAAAAAACCAAGTAAAGGCAAGAAAGTACAGAGCAATCACCAAAGTCAAAATCAGGTTTTCCTTCATAACGTCTGGCTCGTATTGGGAAAGCCATTGA
>NZ_REBN01000189.1 GCF_007692705.1 Mongoliibacter sp. | reverse complement strand
TACTCTCTAAAAACATTTTTTTACCTTTATTTTTTAAAATAGTGAGTTCCCTAGAAAAATATTCAAAGCTTAAATGAAGGGTTGATTTCTGAAATCCACCCCTTTTAAAACTCCAAGCTTGGAACAAAAAAACTTTTTTTTATCAATCACATGCATAGGAATCCAGCTGTTCAAGCATCAAGAATTTTGGTCATCTTACACCCATACCTAAATGCGGTAAGAACCTGTGTGATAAATTCTTTTTCTTCCGATGTTTAACAAGGCCAGATGGAATTATTGGAATTTGCATTTTTCAATGACCAACACTATATTAGCCTGCGTAAGGTTTAATATCAAAAAAGATTTAACAGCTTATGGCTGTTTCATCTTTCATCGGGGCTTCTTTGAAGCCTTTTTTGGTATATACAGGTTTGGTCTTGAAAAACTCTTTAATTTAGCGTCTTAAATCCCATACCATGTCATTGGAAGTAAGACAACTTACCAAAATATACGGTCCGCAAAAAGCACTTGACAATGTCTCTTTTCAAGCAGATAAAGGTCAGGTACTTGGATTTCTTGGCCCTAATGGTGCAGGGAAATCTACCACAATGAAAATTGCTACAGGTTTCCTCATACCTGATTTTGGAGATGTAAAGGTCAATGGCATTTCTGTTTTGAAACACCCCAAAGAAGTCAGTCGGCTGATTGGCTACCTGCCGGAACACAATCCGCTTTACCTGGATATGTATATCAAAGAATTCCTTCATTTTATTGGAGGGTTATACGGGATGTCTGGTAATGCCTTAAAAAATAGAACTTCAGAATTGATCGACCTTTGCGGACTGGAAGTGGAAGCGCACAAACGTATCGGTCAACTTTCAAAAGGGTACCGACAGCGGGTTGGGCTTGCCAAGGCGCTTATACATGATCCGGAAGTGATTATTCTTGATGAACCTACTACAGGTCTAGATCCAAACCAATTGGTTGAAATTCGGAAATTGATCAAGAATATCAGTCAAAATAAAACCATGATACTCAGTACGCATATCATGCAGGAAGTGGAGGCGATTTGTGAAAAAGTAGTGATTATCAATAGGGGTAAAATTGTCGCCTCTGACTTGTTGAAGAACCTTAAATTGGATGGAGGGAATTCTCTGTTGACCTTAGAGACAGAAGAGGAGTTGCAACTTGAATGGTTTGAGAATCTGGGAAAAGTCAGATACCTAGGATCGTCCAAGAACGCAATATCCATTGCAGTTCAGGATGCAGCATTAAGTAGAAAGGAAATCATGACCATTTTACAGGAACAAAACCTTAGCCTGGTTAGTCTGCAGCAGCAAGAGAGAACATTGGAGTCAATATTTCAACAAATTACGGAAGCTTGAATACATGGAATTGAAGGTGTAATAAATACGCCTGACTGCCTTGTTAGACAGTCATAACCAAAACGACAAACTGGGAAGCCTAAAAGCCGCTATAACGGTCAGTTTTTGACTTTTAAAAATGAATTATAACAAATGAAAGCCCTCTATTGGAAAGAGATCAATGCCTTTTTCAGTAACCTAACAGGATACCTGATAGTTGCAGTATTCCTGATTTCAATTGGATTGATAGTGTGGGTTTTTCCGGATACTTCAGTCTTGGAATATGGGTTTGCGGACTTGGAGCCTTTGTTTATATATACTCCTTATGTCTTTACTTTTTTGATACCGTCCATTACGATGAAGATGGTTGCAGAAGAACGGAAAACAGGTACTTGGGAGTTGCTGATGACCTCACCCGTTAGTGGTACAAAGATCATCTTAGCCAAATATTTTGCCACGCTGACATTGATTCTGATTGCTTTGCTTCCTACGTTGATTTATTATTATAGTATAGTGCAATTGGGCGATCCCTCAGGAAATATTGATCATGCAGGTTTTTTCGGATCTTGGATTGGTTTATTTTTAATCGGAGCTGTATTTGGGTCCATAGGCATACTTTCTTCTGCATTGACCTCACAGCAAATTGTTGCTTTTGTTTTGGGCGTCTTTTTGTCTTTCCTGATGTATTATGGACTGACCGCTTTTGTCCAAATGAACATCATGAGTCCATTCGCCTTGCTTCTGGAGGAGCTGAGCTTAAGCTTTCACTATCAAAGTATGAGTCGCGGTGTGATTGATGCACAGAACATATTTTATTTTTTAGGAACTATCATTGTTAATATTGCTATCACAGGACTATTGATCAGGAGAAAATGAAAAATAGAAGCGATATCAATCTTTTGAAACAAATTGGAATCCCTGCATTCTTGCTGCTAATGCTTTGGTTGATAGGTAAATTCCTTCCTTTTAGAATTGATTTGACTGAGGAAAAAAGATATAGTCTCCACCCAGCTACCGTTGAAGTTTTACAGGAAATAGAAGAACCTTTAGAAGTGGAGATTCTCCTGACCGGCAAACTTCCCGGAGGAATGAGAAGACTTCAGCGGTCAATTGAAGAGACCATCCGTACTTTTAATGCTTATAGTAATGAAAAAATCACTTTTTATTATCAAGATCCAATGGCCCTGCCAATGGATATCAGAGAGGATTATATAGTGGGTTTGGCAGAATATGGTATCAATCCTACCAACCTCTTTGTTACTGAAGATGGAGGTCAAAAGACAAAGTTAATCTTTCCGGGTGTAGTGGTCAGAAATGAGGAGTTTGAGACAGGGGCTCTGGTACTACGGGGAGAAAAAGGTATGGGACCTGATCAAATTTTAAATCAATCAGTGGAAAACCTAGAATTTGAATTGGTGAATGCCATTAGGAAGCTGATTCGAAAGCAACAGTTTGCAGTGGGAATGCTGATGGGCAATGGGGAAATGGAAGAGGATGATGGTTTTGGTATCATAGAGGCTTTGGTGGGTGATTTTGAAGTATACAAAATCCCAATGGAGCAGGCTCAAAAAGTAGAGGATTTAGATCCTTTTGCTGCCATAATCATTCCTGGACCTAAGGAGCCTTATGACGAAAGGGAGGTATATATCCTGGATCAATACCTGATGAACGGAGGTAACCTGATCTTTCTAATTGATGCTTTGGCCTATGATATGGAGCAAGCTGGTGGAGACGGCACGGTAGCCATGCCTTTTGATAATGGGTTGGATCAAATGCTTTTTCGGTATGGGATTCGGGTAAACAAAGATTTTATCCAGGATATGAATTTTGGGTACCACCCTGTGATGGCAGGCAATTTTGGAGATCAAGAGCAGTTGATTCCTCTTCCATGGCCATTTTATGTATCTGCCGGAAGAAAAGCTTCCCATCCCATAACCAAAGGTTTGGATCAGGTCATGTTCCGTTTTGTCAGTAGCATGGACACTGTCAAGGCTGAAGGAGTGAGGAAAACCCCTTTGATTTTTACATCGGATTTCAGTAGAAAATTAGCTGCACCTGTTCGATTGGCCTTTGAAGATATGGCTGATGGTCCCAATCTGGATGAATTTAAAGCCCAGAATTTACCTCTTTTGTATTTATTGGAAGGCAATTTTACTTCGGTATACAAAAACCGGTTTTTACCTCAAGGGGCTGATCAAAGCAGTTTTCTGGAGTCGGGAGCCGAAGGTAGGGTAATGGTGGCTGGAACGGGTAACCTTTTCAAAAGTCAGTTCGACTTTATTGAGGGTAGTCCATTGAGATTGGGAGAAGACCCATTTGAAAATACCCAATTTGCCAATAGACAGCTTTTAATCAATAGCATCAACTACCTGCTCGAACCGGATGGAATCATCAGTTCCCGAACCAAACAGTTTCAGATCCGTCCGCTTAATAAAGTAAAGGTGAAAGAAGAGCTTCAAAAATGGCAAATCATCAATATTGTCTTTCCTGTAGTGTTGATTATTGTCATAGGAATGGTTTGGGGGGCGATTCGCAAAAGGCGTTTTTCCAAGTGATTTCTCCAATTCACACATTATCAGGCGATAGTGTTTCGCACAATAAAAAGCAGATTTGAAAGAATGAAATTCAATTTGAGGTTTTTTCGCCCTCAAAAGCTGGTTTTATAATTTTATTTATAAATTTACCCTGTTCAAAACATAGACAAAAAATTAAGCCCTAACGATATGAAATTTATTGTTTCTTCTTCTGCACTTCTAAAGCAGCTTTCAGCCATTAATGGCGTAGTGACCACCAACCCGGTCGTGCCAATTTTGGAAAACTTTCTCTTTGAGATTAAAGATGGAATATTGACCATTACTGCCTCTGATTTGCAGACTTCCATGATGACCGAGATCGAAGTGGAGGCTAAAGAAGATGGAAACATTGCAGTCCCTGCGAAGATCCTTATCGAAACCCTTAAGAACCTGCCAGAGCAGCCAGTCAATTTCAGTATTGACCATGATACCTACAGTGTAGAAATCAGCTCTGATAACGGAAGGTACAAGTTGGCAGGTGAAAACGCCACAGACTTCCCTAAGATTCCTACTGTAAGCAATGCCACTGCTGTGGAAATGTCTACAGAGGTTTTGAGTTCTGCCATCAGTAATACCATCTTTGCTACCAGCAACGATGAGTTGAGGCCTGCTATGACCGGTGTTTACATCAATCTCAGCAGTACCAATGCTACTTTTGTTGCCACTGATGGACACCGATTGGTAAGGTACAGAAGAGTGGATATCGCTGCGCCTGATGCGGCCAGTTTGATCATTCCTAGAAAAGCGTTAAACCTTTTGAAGTCTACTTTGCCATCTGAAAATGTTCCGGTTACAGTTGAGTTCAATAGCTCCAATGCCTATTTCAAATTCAATAGCATCAAAATGATCTGTAGGTTGATTGATGAGAGGTTCCCTGATTATGAAAATGTCATTCCGGTGGACAACCCGAATCATATGACAATAGATAGAATGGAGTTTTTGGGTTCTTTGAGAAGAATCGCGATCTATGCCAATAAGACCACGCACCAAGTAAGGTTGAAACTTACTGGTTCAGAATTGCAGATATCTGCAGAGGATCTGGATTTCTCCAATGAAGCGAACGAGAGGCTTTCATGCGAGCACGACGGCGAGGATATAGAAATTGGTTTCAACGCCAAGTTTTTGGTTGAAATCCTTAATAACGTGGCATCCAAAGAAGTAACACTTCAGTTTTCAGCGCCAAACAGGGCTGGTCTTATCGTCCCTTCAGAAACTTCAGACAACGAAGATATCCTGATGTTGGTGATGCCGGTAATGTTGAATAATTATGT
>NZ_REBN01000117.1 GCF_007692705.1 Mongoliibacter sp. | reverse complement strand
GAACTGGATATGGTGGGTATTTTGGCAGTGGAAATGTTTGTGACCAAAGAGAACAAAATTCTGGTCAATGAAATTGCTCCAAGACCTCACAACAGCGGACATCATACCATAGAGGCCAATATTACTTCCCAATTTGAGCAGCACCTCAGGTCTGTTATGAGCATGCCCTTAGGGGATACCACTTTGAGGACTCCTGCTGCCATGGTCAACCTTTTGGGAGAAGATGGCTTTACAGGAGATGCTTATGTAGAAGGACTGGACGAAGCCATGGCTGAAAAAGGAGTCTACATTCATCTTTATGGGAAAAAGATCACCAAGCCTTTTCGGAAAATGGGGCATGTGACCATTTTGGAAGAAAATCCCAGCTTGCTCAAAGAGAGGACTCAACAAATCAAATCACTGATTAAAATAAAAGCATAATATGGATATACAGGTAGGAATTATCATGGGTAGCAAGTCTGACCTGCCTATCATGGCAGAGGCAGCACAGGCTTTGGAAGAATTGGGTGTGGGATATGAACTCACGGTAGTCTCTGCCCACAGGACACCGGAAAGAATGGTAGACTATGCCACCTCGGCAAGGGAAAAAGGCATCAAGGTCATTATCGCAGGTGCAGGAGGAGCTGCACATCTCCCAGGAATGGTCGCTTCCATGACCTCTCTTCCTGTGATAGGTGTTCCCATCAAATCTTCCAACTCCATCGATGGATGGGATAGTGTACTTTCCATTTTACAGATGCCTGGCGGTATTCCAGTCGCCACAGTAGCACTCAATGGAGCCAAAAATGCAGGCATTCTGGCGGCCTCAATAATCGGTGCCTTTGATAGCCAGGTAGGTAAAAACCTAGATCAATATAAAGAAGTCCTTAAGAATAAAGTCATAGATTCAGCAGAGGAATTAGAAGCAAAAGGTTGGAAAAAATTTCTTTCTGAATAATCCCAGATATGGATTTCAAAAAAATCATCAAATTCCGAATAGGATCCGAAGATTGGGAAATTCCTTTAGGTACCCTGCTACTGCTGCTCGCCATTACCCTGCTTTTGATGATAGGGGGAGCCTACATGGGTTTCAAGTTTGGAGAAAGGCAGTTTCCAGAAAGTGGGGAAGCGGTGATGATTGAAGTAATTTTACCCAAATATTTCCAGGCTTAAAAGTGACATAAAAATTGTTTTAAAAGTCAGCCTTCCAAACTCCTACTTTTATTACTGTAGTTGTTAATTAAAATACCCTAAAAATGAAACCGTAACTCCTTTACTAAGAAGAATACATTTAACCGCATAAAGAAAGAGGTACCGATTGTCCATCGGTACCTCTTTCTTTTTTTGTCATTTTTAGGTTTCTAAAAAGGAAGAATGTCTTCAGAGCTGTTGTCATCAAAAGTGGTCACATCAGGCGCTCCGCTTTTTTGAGTAGCAGCAGCTGATGGCGCATTACTTGCTCCTCCCTGCTTTTCTATTTTCCAAGCCTTGACATCGGTATACCAACGGCCGTTATACTCCCTGCTTTCGATGTCTATGCTCGCATTCACCTCTTCACCGGCTTTTAATTTGAATTGATCGATGCTGTCTCCCCATATCGTCAAACAAACCTTCTTTGGATAGGTGCCTTGAGTTTCCAGGATGATTTCCTGCTTCCTCCACTGTCCGTTTCTTCCTGTTCCGTTGATCTCAGGGTTCACCTGAAATACTTTTCCGCTTAGTTCCATGTTTTATTTTATTCTTTTTTATAAATCAGTAGGTTAGGCCGCTTTTAAGGCCAATAAATATTTATTTATAACAGCTAATTCCTCACATTTACCGATAATGCTTTGAAGTCTATTTCTTTGTTGTGGTGTTGGGCTTATGACCATTAAAACTTATACCTAGTTTTGGTCACTATCCTTTTTACTTGCCCATCGTCATTATTATATCAATTTTTACTTCTAAACAACGAATGTAATAAATTCATAAAAAAGGACAGACTCAATGGCATATAAAAACAGCCTAATAACACAATTTGATTTTTTGGATGGATTTTTGAGAAAAAATGAATTAATATTACCCAATGCCATTTGGAAAACATAAAGACTTTAACATAATTACATGTTGAAATTAACATATATTTCAGAATATTATTTTTTATTAAAGAGGAATAGTGCAAAAATAAGACCTTAATCATTTTTATATAATAGGGTATTTTAAAAAAATCCACCTTTCTTTTGCATCATTCTATCTGAATATATACATTTGATTCGCACGAGTTACATGTTTCACCCTATATCATATACTATGGCATAAACCTCTACGTTATTTAAAAGTCAAATTTGTATGAGTAAAAGGATTGGTCCCAAGGACTCTGAACTGATCAAGCAGTACAGAAGCGGAAGTGAAATCGCATTTGAAAAACTGGTAGAGAAATATAAATCAAAGGTTTATACCACCATCTACCTAATCGTAAAAGATCAAGGCGTAGCAGAAGATTTACTACAGGACGTATTTGTCAAAGTAGTACATACCTTGAATTCTGATCGGTATAACGAAGAAGGAAAATTCCAACCATGGTTGATGCGAATAGCGCACAACTTGGCCATAGATTATTTCAGGAAACGCAAGCGCTACCCCACCATCATCATGGAGGATGGCGCCAATATCTTCAACACCATGAGGTTTGCTGAAGAGACCATAGAAGACCATAAGATCAAAGAAGACACCTTTGAACTTGTGAGAAAACTTATTGATGAATTGCCCGAATCCCAGAAACAGGTCCTTATCATGAGGCACTATATGGATTTGAGCTTTCAGGAAATAGCCGAACAAACCGGTGTGAGCATCAATACAGCTCTTGGCAGAATGCGGTATGCCCTGATCAATATGAGAAAGAAAATGAAACAATTAAACTTTGCCTATGACAAAACCTTTTACCCCAAATGACCTGGTAAGATATGTGTACCAGGAAATGAGTGAGGGCGAAAATGAGCAATTGGTGCAGGCCCTGCGTGAAGATGGTTCTTTGATGCAGGAATACCTTGATTTGCTGAGCACTATCGAACAATTGGACGAACTCATTTTAGAACCTTCTGAAAAAGTAGTAAAGGGCATTCTAAAGAATGCCAAGTCTACCGGACTCGAAAAAATAAAATCGTTTTAGATTAACGGTGACCTGAAAGATTTCAAACTTTCAGGTCTTTTTTATGGCATATTTTCCTGGATAAATGCCTCTCCCTCCACTATCAAATCTCTATATGTCTGCTCGGTAAACCCATGCCCTTGCCCGGGATAATATCTGCTCAAAAAGGGAACATTATTTTCATCCAAAGCTTCCTCCAAATCGTAACTCTGTTGTATAGGAACGACTGTATCCGCTGTACCATGAAAAAAAGCAGTAGGTACAGACTGACTGCTTACAAATGTCAAAGGTGAACTATCCAGGTATTTTTGCCTTTCCTCCTCTGGGTTTCCTACCAATGCCCCAAACAGCAATGGCGCCAAAGCATTGGAAGTCAACATCCCTAAAAGGTCTGTAGGTGGAAATAAAGCCATTGCTACTTTTACCAATCCATCTGTGTTATGCTTGTAACTGTGTAACAAGGTCAAATGACCACCTGCTGAAGCACCGGCCATCACTACATTATCTGATACATTCCACTCTGAGAGTTTGGCTCTGACCATATTCATTGCAGTAACCATATCCTCTTCCTGACTTGGAAACCTGTTCTGCTGCGTACCCAAATCAAAAAGCCTGTAATTCAATGAAACATAGGCATAATCTTCTTGAGCACTTTCAAACCATGGCTTGAAACCGATAAATTCTCCCTTATCTCCATCCATCCATGAACCTCCATGTACCCAAATCAATACCCTGGTAGAGGACTGCGTCCTTCCAGCAGGAAGAAAAACATCCATTTTTTGGCGTGGATCATCTCCATAGCTCAAATCAAAAATCTCAAGTGCCTGATTGGTATCAACCGGTGTTTCTGCATCCCTTTGACAGGATTGGAAAACGAAGGCTAACAAAGTCAGAATACTAAAAATTCTAAAGTTTTTCATTTTTAAAAGAGATTATCGTACGGAAGGAAAACGAAAGTTTGGTAATCTTGTTTTAACTATTCTTGGGATACAAATATCTGCTCCATAACGCAAAGCTTGTCAGGTAATCCAACCACAATACTATGCCAGAATAAAGCAGGGGAGTGTAAGTTGTGCTCCTGAATGTCTGGGCAAATAATAGTCTTAGGGGAAAAAATATAAACAGCTAAAATTTAATCCTTAATTTGAATGCATAAAATCGAGTTCATATACTTCCTAAAGTACAGCATAAAAATATCAATTGAACCCAATATCAAATAACATTCAAACCCATTAATGATCATCAAGTAATACCATACCCCATTAAATTATGCTTAAAAAAGAAAGGTACGCAGCATTTATCGATCATTTTTCAGAAAATATGCCAGTGGCCGAAACTGAGTTGCTATATGATGACCCATATCAACTATTGGTAGCCGTAGCCCTCTCCGCACAATGTACAGACAAAAGGGTCAACTTGACCACACCAGCAATTTTCAGGGACTTCCCAACCCCCTACCATCTTGCTGCTTCCAATTTTGATGAGCTTTTTCCCTATATCAAATCCATATCCTATCCCAACAATAAAACCAAACACCTTCTCGGTATGGCTAAAATGCTGGTCGAAGACTTCAATGGAGAGGTTCCTTCTACAGTTGATGAACTCATAAAGCTCCCGGGAGTAGGTCGCAAGACAGCCAATGTTATCACCTCTGTGGTCTGGAACCAACCAAACATGGCAGTAGATACGCATGTATTCAGGGTATCACGTAGACTTGGCCTCGTCACCATGACTGCCAAAACCCCACTTGAAGTGGAAAAACAGCTGATCCGACACATACCTAAGGAACACGTACACAAGGCACATCATTGGCTTATTCTGCACGGCAGATACACTTGCCTGGCACGCAAACCTAAATGCCTGGAGTGCAGCATCACCCATTTTTGCCGCTATTTTGAAAAAAATAAATCAGCCATCCTCAATGAACAAAATACCGGGTTCCCTCCAAAAAAATAGGCATGTGCGGCATTAATATTATTCTGGGAAATCATTCTAAGGCTGAGCAATTGGCAGAACAGATGATGCGGGCCACCGCACACCGTGGTCCTGATTTTTCGTCTTACACCAAAGTGAGCGAAGGGGTTTATTTTGCAGCCAACAGGTTGAAAATCCTTGACCTTACCGATGCCAGCAATCAACCTTTGTGGAATAAAGAAAAAGATGCAGTATTGGCTTGGAACGGAGCCCTGTACAACTATCAGGATCTACGGAATGAGCTTTTGGACCTGGGGTATCATTTTCAAACCAATTCAGACTCGGAGGTCTTGCTGTATTGGTTGAGACATTATGGGAAAAAAGGTATCAAGCAGCTGAAGGGTATGTTTTCCATTGCATTTGCCGACCTAAGAGAAAAGAACGTACTTATACTTCGGGATCCTTCCGGCGAAAAGCCACTTTACTTTTCAAACTCAGAAAAATCCTGGTTTTTCTCGTCTGAGGCTAGGCCTTTGACTTTATGCCAGAGCAAAAAAATAGATAAAAGACAATTCCTCCCCTATTTCTACCAAAGACATAGTTTCCCTGACAGCAGCTTTTATGAAGGCGTCGGTCAAGTATTGGCGGGAACAGGATTCCTTTTTGATTTTGAAGGGAAAATACTGGATAAGTTTTCCTGGGCCCACCCGAAGCAACCAAGTCTTTCTCCTACACAAAACTCCTTTGAAGAATTACTCAAGGATGCTGTACTGAAAAATTTCCATACTGAGCGAAGAGTAGGCACCATACTTTCCGGCGGAGCAGACAGCAGTCTCATTTATGCACTTTGGTACGAAGAGACGGGCGAGCCGATTCCTACTTTCACGGTGACATTTGATGAAAAGAAAAAAGCAAAATACGCAGACCCAACTTTCAGTAAAAAACTAGGGAGGAAATATCCCTCTTTAGGAAAAGAGGTCTTTGTAGATTTGGAAAAAACACAGAAATTCTGGCCTGATTACATATCCTCTTTAGATCAGCCCGTAGCAGATTCAGCTTCATTTTTGACTTGGGTTACTGCTAAAGAAGCCTCCAATGATGTGCAGGTTTTACTGTCCGGTGCCGGAGCAGATGAGTTATTCGGGGGATACAACAGGCACAGGGCTTATGCCCATTATTTAAAAAACCCTGTGCTTTGGAAATTCCTAAAAAAAACCGGCATTGAAATAATCCTGCCCTCCAATTTACAAAAAATGGTTGCCAGCATTGAACCCAATGAAGCGGAGACCTTTATTCAGATGTCAGCCCTGCAACATATTCCTACGGATAGCCTGCCACAGTTCGTGCATTGGTATCCCAGAGGTTCTTCACCATTAAAAAATGCCCTGGAATGGGATAGGAGTTTTTACCTGATCAATGATATCCTAAAAATCCATGACAATGCATGTATGGCACATGGGGTAGAAGGCCGTGCTCCATACCTTGATTTTGAGTTGATTACCATGAGCCAACATTTGAGCGAGGAACAACATCACCAATTGTTGGGAAAAGTATGGATCAAAGAAGCGCTCAAAAAACGGGGTCTTGGTTACATCGCTAAAAGGAAAAAATTAGGTTTTGGTCTTCCTTTGCAGGAATGGTCCAAAGAAAGTGCTTACTTGGATTGGGTCACCCCAACTATACAAAAAATGGAAGCTACTTGGGGAGATCATTTCCCAGAAGAAATGCGTACTTTGGCCAAAAAACCTAATAGCGCAAAAGGACGTCAGTACTTACAAGTCTGGAACTTATTTGTACTGGCTTCATGGATTGAGCAACAATCGTTATGAGAATTATTTATATCCATCAATATTTTGTAACCCCACAAGAGGGGGGCGCCACCCGCTCCTATCACCTGGCTAAGGGTATGGTAGAAAAGGGGATTGAGGTGGAAATGATCACTTCCCACAACAAAGGCTTTTATGATCTGCGCTTTATAGATGGGATTAAGGTTCACTACCTCCCAGTATCCTACCGTCAGGAGTTTGGTTTTATCAAGCGGGTATGGTCTTTTGGGAGGTTTGTCAAATCAGCCAGATCCTTCATCAAAAAATTACCAAGGCCGGATTATTTTTATATTTCCTCCACTCCTTTGACTACGGGACTGATTGGATTGTGGGCAAAAAGGAAGTTTGCCATTCCTTATATTTTCGAAGTCCGTGACCTTTGGCCAGATGCCCCTATTCAGGTCGGAGCTATAAAATCTCCATTATTGAAAAAAGTCCTTTATGCACTGGAAAATCGGATTTACAAGCATGCACTCAAAATCATAGCCCTTTCTCCGGGAATAGCAGAAAATATCCGTAAAAAAGCCCCTCAAGCCGCCATACACACTGTCCCGAATTTTGTGGATCTGGAAACTTTTTATCCTAAGGAAAAAAATCCCATCCTGTTGAAGCAGTTTGGCCTTAAGAATAGTTTTACCATTGCTTATGCAGGGGCTATTGGAAAGGTAAATGCCGTATCTGAACTGCTTGACGTAGCCAAAATAGCGCAAGATCAAGGGAAAAATTATCAGTTTGTAGTAATGGGAAAAGGCTCGGAAACTCCCGCCTTACTCCAGCAAGCTAAGAAAATGCACCTTTCAAATTTCTTTTATTTCCCTTTTGGCACAAAACATAACGTCAGCGACTTATTGTCTTGTGCAGATATGGCTTTCATTTCTTTCAGCAAGCATCCTGTTTTGAAAACCAACAGTCCCAACAAGTTTTTTGATGCCTTAGGCTCTGGAAAAGCCATCTTGGTCAACCACAAAGGTTGGGTCTTTAACTTGGTAAAATCAGAAAAACTGGGACTTTCCTATCCTGCAAACAGAACCGACCTTGCTTTTGAAAAAATTGATGCTTTGGCTCAGAATCCCGATTCCTTACACAAAATGCAAGAAAGGTCCCGAAGCCTTGCAATCCGGTATTTTTCGAAAGAAACAGCAATCAACAGGCTGCTTTCAGTTATTGACGATAAGCAGTTTGGCAAACTTACTGAGGACGGGGTTTATATCCTGACTGCCTGAAAATCTTATCTGTATTGGTCTCCATCATCAATTCAGGAAGGCTGAATTTATTGTTGAAGCGGTAATCATCCACAATATTCCAACCCAACCACCTTCCAATTCTACCCGGAGCATCTGGACTGATCTCGTCTGTTGAAGGCGCTTCGCCGGTATATTTTCTTATGACAAAAGGATTGGTTTCAAAAAAAAGATCCTCCTCCACAAAATGTGCCCAGATAAAATCCTCATTGGCAAAACAGGCTGCTATTTCTTCTTGTGTATAACCAATAATATACTGATCCGAAGTACATGGAAGGATGCTTTTGGTAAAATGATAAGCCTTTCCGTAATATATCATCTCAGCCAATAAAGTACTTTCCCTCAAATCGGTTTGATTGAAAACAGAAGAAATCGCGGTGACCACAGTGGGTACTATGTACTCTCTTTGGTACCTTTTACTGATGTATTGCGGAAGTTCAGGAGGCTGAAAGCGGTGCTCGAAGGGTAAGAAATAATCTAAGCCTATCACGAGAATATCTTGATCCAAGTACACGTCTGAACTGAAGCCACTGACAAAAGTGTAAACCTTTGGTGCCTTGAATTCAGGGAAATAATACTGTATATACTTGAAGGCATTTTCCAAATCCTTTTCCAGTCCTGTGACATCTGGGTAATGTATTTTTACCTCATCATACAATTCTCGCATCAGAGTATCCTGATTGGCCAACAGTATTTCTTCGGCCAATACCTCAGGTGACTCATAGCTATCCAAAAAAAGTATTTTTTCAGCAAAATCCGGATAGGCATCAAAAAGATTCAATATACTTTCCTGATCTTTTGCCTCAAAAAAAGCATCTTCAAGTCTCTCAATCCTTAAATCTAGGTCCTGAGAAAGAATATCCTCATCCAACTGACAATCTTCCACAGATTTCTTACAGGAAAAAAGAACAAATGCCAATAAAAAGGTAAACCACAAACTGTTTCGCATAGCTACTAATCTATTTCCGTACAATATTATACAAGTCTTTTCAGGATACTGAATTTTTCAGGAATTTTAACCTAGGAAAATCAAATCCTCCTATCAAAAACCCAAAAACCAAACTTATCCGTAGATTTGCTGTATTACCTTTACAATGCCAGTAAACCAAAATTGTAAGACCTTTATGTTGCGAAAGCTAACTTTTCTTGTGGGTATTCTATTTTCTCTCACTATCATGCAGGCATGCAATATCGAGGGTGACCTTCCTCCTGAAAATGAGGTAAACCTTTTTGGCACAGCTGAAGAAATTCCTGAATTATCGATTTTTGCCGAAGCCGTGGAACTGGCACTGCTTTCCGAGCCTTTGGGTTCATTGGGTCCTTTCACGGTTTTTGCACCAAGCAATGACGCTTTTCGCTTCTTATTCAGTGAGGTCGGAGTCAACAATATCAGACAGGTTCCTCCCGACGTATTGCAAAGCTTATTGCTTTATCATATCGTCAATGGCAGATTGCTTTCCAAAAATATCACTGAGGGGGAGTTACAAACATTTCTTCCGGAAACCTCATTGACTATTAGCGGGAGTGGAAATAATATCCGAATCAATGAAGACGTCTCCATTGTCCAAAGAGATATAGAAGCCACCAATGGTATGATCCATATGGTTGATGCTGTGATTTTTCCACCAAGCAATACCATTATGGAAGCCCTGGAAAATAATGGAAACACGATTTTTGTTCAGCTTCTGATCGCCTCTGGATTGGCAGAAACTCTGGCAAACGATGGCCCATTTACCGTCTTTGCGCCAAGTAATACCGCTTTTGAAAGGTACCTTGAAGACAACCTAATTACAGGTACGGACTTTCTGGAATCTCCTTTATTGCAGTCTATTTTAAGCTATCATGTTTCTGAAGGCATATTATCTTCTCAATCATTCACCGTTGGACCTTTGGAAACCATAACCGACATACCATTTTATTTTTCAGAAGCTATCAATGGCAATTTATGGCTCAATGGAATTGCAGGAATCACGGGAACAAATATCAATGCAGACAATGGCATTATACATGTGATAGATTATGTCCTGACCCCTCCGAGTGAAAATATCAGGCAGTTTCTTGCCAATGCTTCCACTAATGATGACCCTGAGTTCCGCTTGCTCATAGAGGCAATTCAATTGGCTGGGCTGGAAGAGGAACTGGAAGGCGGAATAGACAATAACCTGACCTTATTTGCTCCCACAGATGCTGCTTTTGAAAATCTTCTGGAAAACCTCAATATGGGTAGTCTGAATGAAATACCTGCCAATACCCTCAGGGAAATATTGCTTTATCATATAGTTCCTACCCGTATTTTTTCACAAGACTTGAGAGATGATGAACCCTTGGAGACCTTAATTGAAGGTGCTTCTTTGATTCCTGATATTGGAGATCAATTGATCAATGAAGCCAGGATGCTGCCTGAGTTCCTGAATTCTTTAACTCTTAACGGAGTTATTCATGGCATTGATACGGTCTTGATTCCTGAATAATACCTTATATTTGATTTGTCCCCGATTTTGAATACTTCAGATTGTGAAAAACAAAAGGATCACCGCACTGGCTTATATCAGCTACTTAAGCTGGACAAAGGTGTCCAATTACCTGAAGCTATACCTTTCTTTTCAGTGGAGCCGCCTGATAAAAAAACCAATACTTTGGGGAATGCCAAGTACCCTGTCCATTGAGCCGACAACAAGCTGCAACCTGCGATGTCCAGAATGCCCAAGTGGCTTAAGGAGCTTTACCCGCCCAACGGGCATGTTGGAGTTCTCACTTTTCAAAAAAGCTATTGAGCAATCCAAAAACCACCTGACCTATTTACACCTATACTTTCAAGGGGAGCCTTATTTACATCCACATTTCACAGAAATGGTTTCCTATGCAGACAAGGCTGGAATTTTCACTGCTACCTCCACCAATGCACATTTCCTGACAGAGGAAAACGTGGATAAAACCCTAGCATCCGGATTGAGGCAGTTGATTGTGTCCATGGATGGGATCACACAAGATATTTATCAGGATTACAGGGTAGGTGGCAAACTTTTAAAGGTTAAAGAGGGGCTCTCCTTGCTTTTAGAGAAAAGAAGGCTCTCCGGTCTGAAATTCCCAAGGATTATTCTTCAGTTTTTGGTAACCGGAAAAAATGAACACCAAATCCCGGCTCTAAAGGATTGGAGCTCATCCTTGGGGGTGGATGAGCTGCAGCTTAAAAGTATTCAAGTGTACAACTTTGAAGGTGGTTCTCCACTTATTCCAAAAGAAGAAAAATATTCCCGTTACGTCTTAGAAAAAAATGGGAAATGGAAATTGAAAAAAAGAATAGAAAATAAGTGTTGGAGGATGTGGCAGGGAGCAGTGATCACCTGGGATGGGAAAATGGTCCCCTGCTGTTTTGATAAAGATTCTTCTCATGTCATGGGAAATCTACAGGAAAAGCCTATCCAAGAAATATGGAATAATGTTCAATATGATAAATTCCGACAACAACTCCTTAAGGATAGAAGCCAGATAGATATCTGTAAAAACTGCACGGAGTAATCGCTCTCACTGAGATTTAGTTAAGCTACTATTTCTTTACAACTGGGAATACTTATCTTTACGCTGATTTTCTTCTATTTTAATTAGAAAAAATGCCATTTTACAAATCAAGAACCCGAATGAGGTGGTTTGAAAACAGGCAACAGCAATATGACAGAGCTCTCAACTTTAGCACCCAAATTGGCCCGAAAATTTATCTATACCTTCTTCTTTTGTCTTTTGGCAAGCAGTCTTTTGATGGTACTTTCGGTAGAAACCAAAGCCCAATCCATGGCAGACATTGCCAGTATCCAAGTGGATGACCTCAGTGATGCGCAAATACGGGAATTGGTCAAAAGAGCAGAAGAGGCTGGAGTTTCCGAAATGGAGCTGATACAAATGGCAAAACTTCGGGGACTTCCTGAGGCAGAAGCTGAAAAGCTGGAAAGAAGGATAAAAGACCTTGATTTGGGAGGTATTGCTTCACGCTCCAGAACTACAGCATCCAAAAGAGAGCCAAGGAGACAAGCTGACCTATCAGAAATCACCCAAAACATTTTCCAATACCAAAGAGATGGTGTGCAGTCTCTGGAAGATAAGGAGTCCAATATTTTCGGCGCCGAACTTTTCTACAACAAAAACAGAAGGCTGAGTTTCGAGCCTAACCTCAATATTGCTACTCCTAAAAACTATATCCTGGGACCAGGTGATATGGTCTACGTGGATATCTACGGTGAATCTGAACAATATTACGAAGCCACTGTAAACCCAGACGGTTTTATGATATTGGACAACATCGGACCGATTTCAGTCTCCGGAAAAACCATTGAAGAAGCAACAGGAATCATCCGAAACCGTCTGGCAAACTATTATACGGGTATACGTGGAACAAACCCAAGTACTTTTGTTCAGATCACCTTGGGAAATATCAGGACCATCCAAGTACACTTGGTAGGAGAGGTAAGGTTGCCAGGCACTTTTACCCTGAGCGCTTTCAGTACGGTTTTCAATGCGCTTTACGCAGCAGGTGGGCCGAATGAAAACGGCTCTATGAGAAGCATTCGTGTGATCAGAGGAGGAAACCCAATTGCCAATATTGATATCTATGATTTTTTGGTAAATGGCAAAGCAAGCCTTGAGCTTCAACTTCAGGATCAGGATGTGGTCTTGGTAGATCCTTTTATGGCCCGTGTATCATTGAAAGGGGAAGTGAAGCGACCTAAAATATTTGAAATCAAAGAAGGAAACACTTTCGAAGATGTGCTCCGTTATGCTGGTGGTTTTACAGATGAAGCATTCAAGGACCGCATCAACGTCACCCGCATAAGTGGTAAAGAAAGAGCGGTATCTGATATTTTCAACAGTCAATTTGGACTCTTTTTGGTAAAAGGTGGAGATGAATACACGGTAGGCAAGGTTCTCGACCGCTTTGCAAATCGTGTACAGATCAAAGGTGCAGTATTCAGAGAAGGAAATTATTCCCTAACAGATGGTCTTACACTTGGTCAATTGATCAAGAATGCCGATGGTATCCGTGGAGACGCTTACATGGAGCGGGCAAGTATACTGAGGACTTTTGATGATTTGAGCACGGAATTGATCACAGTCAACCTGAGGGATGTCATTAGTGGTTCAGAGCCAGACATTCCACTCCAGAGAGAAGATGTGGTCCGCATTTCAAGTATTTATGACCTCAATGAAGAATTTTATGTTCAGATAAATGGAGAAGTTCGAAATCCTGGAACATATCCCTATTCTAAAAGTATGTCAGTTGAGGAATTGGTCCTATTGGCAGGGGGCTTACGTGAAGCAGCCAATGTCAAAGACGTGGAAATTGCCCGTCGGTCAAAGGATGCTGATGCAGGAGCCTTTTCTGACCTGATAACTGTTCAGCTCAATGAAAACCTTATTCCTCAAGATAGCCCAACAGCTTTGGAACCTTTTGATATGGTTATTATTAGGAGAAAGCCAAACTTCACCCTTGATAAACTGGTGCGGGTAGAAGGTCAGGTAAATTCACCCGGCATTTTTTCAGTAAGGTCGGCAGAAGAACGCATTTCAGATGTAATCAACAGGGCAGGAGGACTTACCAGATTTGCTTTCCCTAAGGGAGCTACATTGATTAGAAGAACGGAGTTTTATGATACAGAATCAGAACAAATCAGAAGACAAAGAAACTTGGTTGACCTTCAGCAGCGCATGCTCATGGACCCAAATAATACTGAGGCGCAAGAATTGTTATTAGATCGGCTTTTCAAAGATCTAGATAATGTCCCTCAACAAAGAAGAGAAGGAGAAGCTGTGGCTGAATCTAGAAAGGATCTGATCACAGGGATTACTGAAAAGAGACCTGACTTGGCGCCGATAAAACTCCAACAAACAGAAGCTGTTGCTATCGATCTGGACGCTATTTTAAGAAAACCAGGATCAGATGTTGACTTGATTTTGGAAGAGGGAGACATTATTTCAATTCCTAAACAACTCCAAACTGTTCGTCTAAGAGGTGATGTAATCTATCCGGCAACGGTTCGGTTTGAAAGAGAAAGAGGTATGAAATATTACATCAATCGGGCTGGAGGTTTTGACAATAGAGCCAATCGAAAAAGATCTTATATCGTCTATGCAAACGGCGAAGTCAGGAGAACCAAAAGTTTCTTGGGCATCAGGGCATATCCATCTGTGACACCAGGCTCAGAGATCATAGTGCCAACCAAAGGCCCAAGGCTACCAATCAGACCAGGGGAATTTGTAGGCATTGCCACAGGATTAGCTACCCTGGTTCTTGTCATCACCCAAATCAACCCATAAATAATGGCTGAGCAAAAACATATTGTGGACGATAAAATAACCCTGAGGGAAGTGGTGCTCAGGTTCAGGTATTGGACCGGTTTTTTTGTAAGAAAATGGAAATTCCTCTTTATAGCAGGATTGATAGGATTGGTTTTGGGAGCATTGGCTTCTATCTTAAAAAAACCTGTCTACCATGCCGAAACCACCTTCGTATTGGAAGAATCAGATATGTCAGGACTGGGACAAATGTCAGGCTTGGCCTCGCTTGTAGGCGTGAATATCGGCTCGTTGAGTTCAGCTAGCGGGCTTTTCCAAGGAGACAATATTATGGAGCTCTACCGCTCTGATAACATGCTGGGAAAAACCTTACTCAGCGACTTTGATGAAAACAAGCTTTTGATTGACCGCTATATAAGCTTCAATGAATTGGAAAGTAAATGGAAAAGAAAAGTGGACTTTAGCAAAATGGATTTTTCCATTCCCCGCGAAGATTTTTCAGTTTCTCAAGATTCCGTAGTCAAAGAAATAGCTAAACTGATACGTGAGAAACAGCTTTCAGTAGAAAAACCAAACCGTAAGCTAACCATCATTCAGGTAAATTTATCCTCAAAAGATGAGGCTTTTGCCAAAGTATTTAATGAAACCTTGGTAGAGAAGGTTAATGGTTTTTACTTCGAAACCAAAACAAAAAAAACCGCCGAAAACCTGGATATTCTTCAATCCCAGGCTGACAGTGTCAGAAAAATCCTGGACGAGAGTCTAATGGCCTTTGCCAGTAGCACAGATAGGGTACCCAACCCCAACCCTTTGTTGCAGGCGGCAACTGTGGATGCCAGAAAAAGACAGGTTGATGTACAGGCCTCCACTGCCGTGTATACAGAAATCGTCAAGAACCTTGAAATCGCCAAGGTTAACCACCGCAATAATTCTCCCTTGATCCAGATTATCGATACACCAAGGTTTCCACTTAAAAGAACTGAAATCAAATTGTTGAAAGGAATGGTGATAGGCGCGATTATCATTGGCCTATTTGCTTTGCTTTACCTCTACTTCTCTGAGCTGTACAGGATTCATATAGAAGAAAAACAAGGATAGGAGAATTGAAATGCTTGAAAAAATATCCTCTTTTCCATTTAGCCACCTGATTCGGAACAAATCCATTCAGAATTTCATTTTTTTGGTGATCATTCAGGCATCGAACATCCTGATTTCGTTGATCTCCATGCCCCTATTGATTCAGTCATTAGGAGTGGATCAGTTTGGTCTGGTCAACCTGGCACTTTCCGTCATTATACTTTTGAACATTCTGGTAGGCTTTGGCTACAACCTCAGCGGACCTAGAGAAGTGGCCATCCAACAAGGGAATAAAGAGCAGCTCTCCCACTTGTTTTCAAACATCATCTCCAGCAAGATATTGATGGCAGCATGCGCCTCCTTGCTTATCCTGATAGGGGTATATGTGCTGGACCTTTTCAAAGAATACCAGACCATATTGGTCTTTTCCTGCCTGTTATTGTTTTCTGAAGCCACACTTCCGCTTTGGTTTTTTCAAGGAATGGAAAAAATGAAGCTGATCTCCATAACCAATGTATTTTCAAAGTTACTTTTTTTGATGGGTATTGTGCTTTTTATACATCATCCCGAACAGGCCAAATGGGTGAATTTCCTTTTGGGCGGCTCTGGGCTGGCTATCAATTTGCTTCTCCTTCTGTATGTGCATTACGAAATGGAAATCAGGTTTTATAAACCCCGGTTTGCGCAGGTCTTTCATTCCCTCAAAGAAAATAGCCTGCTTTTTTTGTCTAACCTAGCAACTCATGTATCGACAAATGGCGGACTTATTATACTGAGTTTCTTCTCTGTTGCCGCTACATTGGGAATGTTCAGCCTGGCAGAAAGAATCACTATGGTGCTCAGGATGCTTCCTTCCTTAATCATCCAGGCCATTTACCCCAATGCTTCAAAGCTTTACCATGACAACCTTCCCCATTTTTTTAACTTCCTGAAAAAAACTTACCTTATCGCATTGCTTTTGGGGATAGGGCTTTCCATGTTCACCTTCTTCACTGCAGGGTTTATAGTGGAAATCCTAGCCAAAGAACGTCTGGAAGAAGCCATACTTTTCCTGAAAATTTTGGCTTTCGTTCCTTTTTTGGCTTGCCTGAACATCATCAATGTGACCATGCTGCTTGTGACAGACCAAAAAGACCAACTCTTCAAAGCGTCTTGGCAAATTTGCATTTATATGCTTATCGCTTCAGTGGGACTGACCTCACAGCTTGGAGGCATTGGTCTTTGCATTGCACTCCTGTCCACAGAAGTGGTGATATTCCTGATCTGCACCATCCTGATATATAAAAACAACAAAGTTCTATACTATGGATTCCAAAAAGCACTCTTCGGTAGCCATCATCATCCTTAACTGGAATGGCTACACACATACCCGGAGCTGTCTGCTTTCCCTGGAAAAAATCAGCTACCGGGATTATGGTGTATTTGTGGTAGACAATGGCTCGCAAGATGGCTCAGGTCACCTCCTTCAAGAAGAATTTCCTGATATCCATTTCATCTTCAACCACGAAAACCTGGGCTTCACAGGAGGCAATCTTGCCGGAATAGAACAGGCTGTAAAAGAAGGCTACGGATACTTTTTGGTGTTGAACAACGACACCACAGTAGAAGTAGACTTCCTTGACAAGCTTATGGACTGTCTGACCAAAGACAATAAAACCGGTCTTGTACAGCCTTTGATTTTGTTTCAGGATTCTCCGGATATCATTTGGAGTGCAGGCGGTACTTACAGCAAATTCCTCGGCATCTCCAAGACATGTGGCGCCAGAGCTTCTCTTAAAGATTACCCTTTGGACAGAACCAACCTGGACTGGGCTACTGGATGTTGTGTTCTTTTTTCAAAAAAGGTATTGGATGCCACAGGAGGCTTCGCCAACAGCTTCTTTGCCTATTTTGAAGATGTGGACTGGTCCCTAAGGATTAGAAAGGCGGGTTATAATATCCTTTTAGAACCGCAAAGCATCATCTACCATGAAGGCAGTGCCTCTTCCAAGCAAGAATCCAAAGAAGGAACCCTCAGTCCTACTGTCTTCTACTTGCATTCTAGAAACCAGCTTTTCCAACTGAGAAGGCACCACAAAGGATTAAAGGCAATTTTGGCCTGGCCCTATCACCTGTTGAAGTATTTGGCATGGATGTCCTATTTTTGCCTGAGAGGAAGATTTACCAAAATGAAAGCCGTGGCAAAAGGAATACGTGACGGCATGTCCTTAGACCACCGAAGCAGAGAACCCTTATGTCCCTGATTTTCTTTTTTTTGATATCGATCCTGACCACTGTTCTGCTCTTTTGGGTGCTGAATCAGGTACTCTTACATAGCAAATGGGAGTATGGGGTGTATTTTCTTCTTTTCTTCCTTCCTTTTTACATCACAGTGCTCAGCGTAGTTTATCTCGCGACCAACTCATCTTTGGTGGTCAATATTTTCCAGTTTCTGAAAGAAATCGTCGTCCTAGGCTCATTGGCAGGTTTTTTATTGTTTCAAAAAAACATCTTCGACTATCCCTTCCGCCTTCATACGGCGGACTATTTCTATTTAGGTTTTCTGGGTTTGGCTCTTGCCTACATGATTTTACCCCTTGGTGCAGCCAGTCCGGTCAACAAGGCCTTGTATTTCAAAAATATGCTCATTCCTGGGTTGGTGTATTTTATGGGTAGGAATACCCGCTTTTCAGACAAGGAAGTTAAGCTATTATTCAATGGTATTTTCATCATTGCCATTGGGGCATTTTTAGTCAATGTATTTGAAAAAACGATTGATACACACCTTCAATCACTTACCGGCTATGCATTGTTCAATTCTGACATCAATGATATAGAGCCGACTGGTCACTTTGACCTGACTTGGACTTTTGAAACGCAAGCAGTCAGCAAAAGATTAGCTTCCTTTTTTTCTGATCCACTAGAACTTGCCAGTTCGGTATTGATGGGCTTTGCAGCAGGTTTAATTTGGTTTTTGACTTCCAAAAGAGAAAATTGGCTTATCCCTACCGTGGTAATGCTATGTTCATTGGGAAGTTTGTTTTTTGCCGCTTCACGCGCGGCTTTCTTGGCATTTTTCGTGATGATATTTTTTGTGGCGGTGATTTTCAGGTTGTACAAGCTCATTCTATCGGGGCTTGGCGTAGCCATACTCTTTGTGATATATGTGATGTTTTTTGCATCCGAAGATTTCTATTTTTTCGTGGTAGATACCATTACTTTTGAAAACACTTCTTCAGTAGGTCACTTGGTGGAATGGCTCTTGGCATTAGACTCCATGATCACCAGTCCAATGGGAATTGGACTGGCGATGAGCGGCAATGTCGGATCAGTAGAAGAAGAGCTGCGTGTAGGAGGAGAAAACCAGTTCTTGATCTATGGCGTGCAAATGGGTTGGTTAGGAATGTTCCTCTATATTTTGCTGATGGCCTATGCCATAATTACTGCATTGAAAGTATTTAACCAAACTGATAATACCATGACCGCAAGGGTTGCATTTGTAGCCGCTTCGGTTAGGGTAGGTTTGCTTCTCCCCCTGTTTACTGCCAATGCAGAGGTGTATACATATGTGTCTTGGATCACTTGGTGGATGTTGGGCTATAGTGTGAATGCATTTCAATCTCTCCGCTATAAAAACCCGATATTGGTATGAAGAAAAAAAAGCGGATTTTGGTGGATTTGTTTTACCTCAATACTGCCCTTACAGGTATCAAAACCTATATGTCGGAGTTTTGTCATGCTGTTGAAGCTTATCCCCAATCAAATATAGAGTGGGTTTTCACCCACAACCCCTTGGTTCAATCCGAAAAAACTTTCTTTCGTGGTAATATCCCCCGTTGGAGAAAGCTTTGGTATCATATATATTATTTTTTCTGGAAACAGCTGCTACTCCCTTTAAAGGTAAAAACCTCTAAAGCTGATACCTTGATTTGTTTCGACTTTATTGCTCCCGCAATCCCATTGGGAGTTAAAAAACTCACCGTCATTCATGACGCCTTTTTTTGGCAAATGCCGGAAAATTACAATGCACGATGGAGGTCCTACTTTATCAATATGATCCATAAAGGCCTGCATGGAGACAGTACGGTCATTACAACAAGTGAATATGCAAAAGAGGCTTTACTTCAATATTCAGGAATACAAAAACCTATAGAGGTCATTTACCAATGTCCAAAATTCCTGCCTAATTCAGGGTCTGATATGACAATAAAAAAATTTGGTCTAAAGTCCCAAAAATATCTCCTACATGTAGGCAGTTTTGACAGGAGAAAACTCCTCCCGGTTTTGATCGAAGCATTTGCAAAATTTACAATTACAGATACATCTGAATTAAAATTGGTTTTGGTCGGAGAAAGAGGACTTAGTAAATCACTAGATGATTATGATAGGGTAATTCAGCTAATTGGAGAAAAAAAAATCAATCAAAAAGTCGTATTAACAGGATTTTTACCAGACCATGAGGTAAAAGCCTTATATGACCATGCCTTTGCATATGTCTTTCCCTCCTCAAATGAGGGATTTGGAATACCTGTAATAGAAGCCATGAGGGCCGGAATTCCCGTGATTATATCAGACCAGGCGGCTCTTCAGGAGATTGCTGGTGATGCTGCTTTGATCCATCAAGTGGGAAATGTGATTGACCTAAAAAACAAGCTCCAATCTTTGACAAGTAATCTGGAACTGAAACAAAAAATGATATTAAAAGGAAACAGAAGATGGAAAAAATTTGACAGAAGCACCTTTTTAAAATCTTTTATCCGCGTCATAAACTAAAGAAACCATTTGTATTTCAGTTTTTTTATATAGTCATATAAATCATTTCGGTTTTGGAATAGAAAAAACTTATATGAATATTGTAGTGTTAAGAGCCATAGTCAAAATTTAAAATAAATTATGGCTCCGTAAAACGAATTCACTCTTAGCCAAAAGACCCTTTTAAGTAAAATGTCAGACCAAAAATCAGTAGAGGAGAGGTTAAGGCTTATGCAGAACCTCATCGAAAATTCATCCGATGGTGTGCAAATAGCAACCGAAAGCGGGCAGCTTTTTTATATCAATAAAGCATCCAGTGAAAGGCTTGGAATCCGAATGGATGAGGCGGAAAAGTATCATGTAAGTGATTTTGAGAAAATATTTGAGTTGCCAGAAACCTGGAGGAACCATGTGGAAGCTTTAAAAAATGTTGATTTTTTAACCATAGAAGGCGTAAATAAAAACCTTAAGAATGGAAAGAATATCCCTGTAGAAGTAACCGTGAAATATATTCAGCTGGATGGGGAGGGTTACGTTATTGCAAGTTCACGTGATATCGATCAAAGAAAGAAACTGGCCAATCAGCAACAAAGGGACCGTCAATTACTTATTGACGCGCAGAAAATGGCAAATTTGGGAGGATGGGAATGGGATTTAGTAAACAAAGATTTCAAATGGACAGATGAAGTCTACACCATTTATGAGGTGGGAAAGGATTTTCAGCCTGATCCGAACAAAAATTTGGAATTCTTAAATGATGAGGGTCAGGAAAAATTGAAACTGGCTGTGGAAGATTCCATAAAGCATCAAAATAAAAATGAAATTTCTTCCCTTCTGATCACTCCTGCAGGCAAAGAGAAAACAGTAAAAATATCCATAAATCCGATAGTTGAAAGTAATGAGACGATAAGGTTAATAGGCTTGATCCAAGACATCAGCATGCAGGAAGACAGCCAAAAAACCATCAATAAGCAATTGAATCTCCAGCAGATAATGATTGATATCTCATCTACTTATATCAATATGGATATCCAGGATCTGGAAAAAAACATTCAGCATTCCCTAGAGCAGCTTGCGCAATTTGTAGAGGCAGATAGGGCATACATTTTTGATTATGACCACGAAAACCAGATTGGAGTCAATACATTTGAATGGTGTGCCGAAGGAATATCGCCTGAAATAGAAAATCTTCAAGCTATTCCTATGGAATACATGCCTCATTGGGTTGAAAAACATTTGAATAGGGAGATTTTTGGGGTTCCTGATATTGAAACACTTGACGATGACGTCCTACGAGAAATCATTGAACCTCAGGGTATAAAAACAATGATTACCTTTCCTATGCTGTATGGGAATGACCTTATGGGCTTCGTTGGATTTGACTGGGTAAAAGAAGTTCATCAATATTCAGATACAGAGCAGCAACTTCTGCTTATTTATGCTGAAATGCTCGTCAATGTTAAAAAAAGAGCGGTATTGGAAAGAAGCCTAATTTCGGCCAAGGAAGAAGCAGAAGCGGCGAATAAATCAAAGTCAGAATTTTTGGCAAACATGAGCCATGAAATCCGTACGCCGCTGAATGGTGTTATCGGTTTTACGGACCTATTGATCAATACTGAT